>NZ_VWWG01000152.1:0-14874 GCF_011753085.1 Burkholderia sp. Tr-862 | reverse complement strand
GGCTGCGTCGCACAATGTAATCCAGCGCCCGCCGAAGCGCAAAGCTTTTGACGCGCGGGCGGGTGCCGCCGCACGCCGCCGGCCGTCGTGGCCGGCCGGGCAAGCCTGCGCGACACGGCGGCCGATTCGCGCATGTCGGGGGAAACCGGGTACCATCGCCGCCAGAACGTGCATCGCGTGCAGCGTCCGAGCCCGCCGTCATCGATGCGTCACGCCCGTGTCATCCGCCGCCGCCATGAAGCCAGCCCGCCCTCGCCCGCCCCGCCGCATCCTCGCGCGCTTCGTCGCGGTGTCGTGGCGCGACCTCGCGCTGTCGATCGGCCCCACCGTGCTGCTCGCGGCCGCGGCGATCTGGCTCGCGGTCAAGCTGATCCAGCCGGCGCCGCCGTCCACGCTCGTGATTTCGTCCGGCCCGCCCGGCAGCACCTACTGGAACGCCGCGCAGAAATACAAGGCGATCCTCGCGAAGAACGGCGTCACGCTCGACGTCGAGTCGTCCGAAGGATCGGCGCAGAACCTCGCGCGGCTGTCGAACCCGAACGCGCCGGTCGACGTCGGCTTCGTGCAGAGCGGCATCGGCCCGAAGGAGCGCGACGAGCACCTGGTCTCGCTCGGCAGCATCGGCTACGTGCCGCTCGCGATCATGTACCGCGGCCCGGTCGTCGCCCGTCTGTCCGACTTCAAGGGCAAGCGCCTCGCGCTCGGCGCGGAGGGCAGCGGCGCCCGCGAATTGAGCCTGGCGCTGCTGAAGATGAACGGCATCGTGCCGGGCGGCTCGACCGAGCTGCTGCCGACCGCCGGCGAGGACGCCGCGACCGCGCTGCTCGACGGCAAGATCGACGCCGCGTTCCTGTCCGGCGACTCGACCCAGATCCCGGTGATGGCGAAGCTGTTCCGCGCACCGGGCGTGCACGTGTACTCGTTCACGCAGGCCGAGGCATATGCGCGGCGCTTTCCGTACCTGACCGCGATCACGCTGCCGATGGGCGTCTACGATCTCGGCCGCAACCTGCCGCCCGCCGACATCCACACGGTCGCGCCGACGATCGAGCTGGTCGCGCGCGACACGCTGCACCCCGCGCTGTCCGACCTGCTGATCGAGGCCGCGCGCGAGGTGCACGGCCACGCGACGATCCTGCAGCACGCGGGCGAATTCCCGTCCGCGGTCACGCGCGGCTTCCCGCTGTCGGACGACGCGGCGCGCTACTACAAGTCGGGCAAGACCTTCCTGTACCGGCGGCTGCCGTTCTGGGTCGCGAGTCTGGTCGACCGGCTGCTCGTCGTGCTGGTGCCGTTGATCGTCGTGCTGATTCCCGGGTTGCGGCTGGTGCCGTCGCTGTACGGCTGGCGCGTGCGTTCGCGCATCTACCGCTGGTACGGCGCGCTGATCGCGCTCGAGCGCCGTGCGCTCGGCGAGCACACGGCCGAGGAGCGCGTCCAGCTGCTCGACGAACTCGACGACATCGAGGAAGCCGTGAACCGGATGAAGATGCCGCTCGCGTACGCGGGGCAGTTCTACGTGCTGCGCGAGCACATCGGCTTCGTGCGCGAGCGCCTCACCGCGCACGAGCACGACGCCGCATCGGGCACGCCCGGCGCCGGCCCCCCCGCGACGGCGCGAACCGGGGAGGCGTCGCCGCCGGCCGGCGCGCCCCCTCGGGCGACTCCCGGTTCCGCGTGAGCGGCCGATCCGCGATCATTGCTGCATCCGCGCCACAGCGCAACATGAAGGCCGCCGCCAGGCGCGCACGCCCCACCCTCTGGAGATCGCCATGACAACCGGCCTCGATACTGCCCAACCCGCCTGGTTCTACGACTTCGTGTCGCCGTTCTCCTACCTGCTGCTCGAACAGCTCGACAAATGGCCGGACGTGCCGTTCGAACCCGTCGCCGTGTCGCTGCTCGACCTGCAGCGCCACTGGGGACAACGCCCGAGCGCCGAGGTACCGGCCAAGCGCGTGTTCACGTACCGCCACGCGCTGTTTCGCGCTGAACAGCTCGGCATCCGCTTCAAGATGCCGCCCGCCCATCCGTTCGATTCCGACAAGGTGCTGCGCCTCGCGCTCGCGCTGCGCGCCGATATCGCGACCGTGCTCGAAATGTTCCGCTTCATCTGGCACGACGGCAACGATCCGTCGACGCCGGACGGGTTCGCCGCGCTGTGCGAACGCGTCGGCGTGAGCCACGGCGACGAGCTGATCGAATTCGAGGAAACGAGCGCGCAGTTGCGCCGCAACACGGACGACGCGATCGCGCTCGGCGTGTTCGGCGTCCCGACTTTCTGGATGAACCAGCAGCTGTTCTGGGGCGAGGACGCGCTGCCGATGGTGCTGTACTGCGCGCGCACGCCGAACTGGCTCGAGTCGCGCGAGGTCAAGCGGATCAGCACGCTGCCGAAGGGCCGCGCGTGATGGCCGGTATCACGCACGGCGACGCGCGGCTGCGGTAAGGTTACGCTTCCCCGAATCAGCCCGCCCCGATGGAAGACGACGACCGTACCGCCTCGCTCGATATCTGGCTCGTGCGCGTATTGCGCACGCTGCTGCTCGAGCGCAGCGTCACGCAGGCCGCGCTGCGGCTGAACCAGACCCAGCCCGCGATCAGCACCGCGCTGCGCAAGCTGCGCGAGACGCTGAACGACCCGATTCTCGTGCGCGGCAAGTCGGGGATGGTGCCGACCGAATATGGCGCGTCTCTGCTCGGTGCGGCGTCGCGCGCGCTGCGCGAGGTCGACTTCATCGCGACACCGCACGGCGACTTCGACCCGTCGTCCGCGCGGCGCACGTTTCGCGTCGCCGCGCCCGACTACCTGAACGATTTCTTCATGCCCACGCTGATCGAGCGCTTTCGCGACGCGGCGCCGCATGCGCATCTGGAAATCGACTCGTTGAATCCCGCGCTCGACCACGCGGAGGCGCTCGAATCGGGCGTGCTCGACCTCGTGATCGGCAACTGGCCGAAGCCCGACCCGCACTTCGCGCGTCAGGACCTGTTCTCCGACACGATCGTGTGCCTGATGCGCGACGCGCATCCGCTCGCACGCGAGCCGCTCACGCGCGAAGCGTACGCGTCGGCCGCGCACGTCGCGCCGACGCCGTACACCGGCGACAAGCGCAACGCAATCGAGATCGGCCTCGCACGCGCGCGCCTCACGCGGCGGATCGTGACGACGCTGCCGTACTTCGGGATCGTGCCGCAGGTGCTGCTGCAGTCGGACCTGATCTTCACGACGACGCGCCGCTTCGCGACGCACTATGCGCAGCTGCTGCCGCTCGTCGTCGTCGCGCCGCCCGTGCCGTTTCCGCGCATCAAGAGCTACCTGCTCACGCACCCGCAGCCCGATCGGCCGACCGACATCGCGTGGCTGTGCGCGCTGATGCAAAGCGTGTCCGACGGGCTGACGGCCGCGCGCGGCCGCAAGCGCTGACCCGCGCGGGACGGCCCGCGCGAGATCATGAAACGCGGCCGCTCAGGCCGTGCAGAAGGTTTCCTGCAGATGGGTCCAGCGCACGACGCCTGCCGCGTCGCGTTCGAACACGGCGGTCGCGCGACGCGCGGGCAGCTCGCCCGACGCCGCCTGCTGCGCTTCGAGATAGGTGAGCACCGCATGCGACGCGTCGGCCGCGAGCACGCGGATGTCCGACAGCGCGATGCGCAGCCCCGGCTTCGCGCCGCTGAGCTTCGCGAACAGCGCGCGCATGCCGTCATGGTCGAGCATGCGACCGTCGGTCATGATCATCGTGAAATCGGTGGAGAAAGGCGCGAGCAGCGCATCGAGCGCCGCGGGCGCGGTATCAGCGCCGGACAGCCAGCGCTCGATGGCGACGAGGCTCGCATCGAGCGCGTCGAGATAGACCTGATGATCGGACATGGAACCTGCACGAAAGACGCGCGACCCGATGCCGCGCGATCCGTGCAGTGTAGGCAAAAACGCGCGGACGCGTCGGGCGTGCCGGCCGTCGTCGTTACCGCGCGCAGCTCGCGTCGTCGCGCACGCGGCCGGCCGCGGCCGCCTTCACATCGGCCACAGGCGTGCCAGAACGCGCCTGCAGCAGTTCCGCGCAGACGGCCACCGCGATCGCGCCGGGCGCCTTGTCGACGATGCCCGCGACGCCGATCGGACACACCATCTCCGTGAGCCGCGCCGGATCGACGCCGCGCGCGGCGAGCCGGCGCTCGAACTTCACGCGCTTGGTGCGCGAACCGATCATCCCGAAGTACGCGAAGTCGCGCCGCCGCATGATCTGCGCGGCGAGCGAGAAGTCGAGCGCGTGGTTGTGCGTCATCACGAGGAAGTACGCGCCGGGCGGCGCCGCGTCGACGACGGCCTCAGGCGTGTCGGTCGGCTCCGGCTGCACATTCGGCGGACATTCGTCCGGGAACAGCTCGTCGCGCGTGTCGACCCACTGCACGACGCACGGCAACGCGCCGAGCAGCGTGACGAGCGCATGGCCGACGTGCCCCGCGCCGAACAGCACGATGTGCATCGGCGGCGGCGCGGCGCTCGCGCGGTTGCGCCGGCCGGTGCCTTGCGTGAACGTCTGCGCGGGTGACGCGCCGCACGCGCCGTCGCACCCGGCGACGGGCGCCTGCGACGCGGCATGCGGCGAGCGTGGGGGTACGTTCATCTCAGCCTGCCCGCGCGGCGCTTGCCGCACGCACCGCGTTCACCGCACGCAGGATCGACTCGCCGGTGGCCGGCGCGTCGAGCGGCGGATTCACCTGGTAGTCGCCGACCGCGGCAATGGCGTCGCGCACCGCGAAGAACACCGAGAACGGCAGCAGCAGCGGCGGCTCGCCGACGGCCTTCGAACGATGGATGCTGTCCTCCACGTTACGGTTCTGGAACAGCCGCACGTTGAACTCGGGCGGCGTGTCGTTGACCGTCGGAATCTTGTACGTGGACGGCGCGTGCGTCATCAGCTTGCCGCCCGCGTTCCACCACAGCTCCTCGGTCGTGAGCCAGCCCATCCCCTGGATGAACGCGCCTTCGACCTGGCCGATGTCGAGCGCCGGGTTCAGCGACGCGCCGACGTCGTGCAGCGCATCGACGCGCAGCGTGCGCATCTCGCCCGTCAGCGTATCGATCACGACTTCCGACACGGCCGCGCCGTACGAGTAGTAGTAGAACGGCCGGCCCTGCAGCTTCGACTGATCCCAGTACAGCTTCGGCGTCGCATAGAAGCCGTCGGACCACAGCTGCACGCGCGCCAGATAGGCCTTCGCGATCACCTCGCCGAACGGCACGCTCGCGCCGCCGACCCACACGAAGTCGTTGCCGAACTTCACGTCCGCCGCATCGACCTTGCCGTCGCCGAACTGCTTCGCCGCGAATACCGCGAGCCGCTCGCGCAGCTGGCGCGCCGCATCCTGCGCGGCCTTGCCGTTCAGGTCGGAGCCCGTCGACGCGGCCGTCGCGGACGTGTTCGCGACCTTGCTCGTATCGGTCGCCGTCACGCGGATCCGGCCGAAGCGGATGCCGAGCTCGTGCGCGACGACCTGCGCGACCTTCGTGTTGAGCCCCTGCCCCATCTCCGTGCCGCCGTGGTTCACGAGCACCGAGCCGTCGGTATAGATGTGCACCAGCGCGCCGGCCTGGTTGAAGTGCGTGACGTTGAACGCGATGCCGAACTTCACCGGCGTGAGCGCGATGCCCTTCTTCAGCACCGTGTTGCGGGCGTTGAATTCGCGCACGCCCGCGCGCCGCGCGCGGTAGTCGCTCGTCGTCTCGAGTTCGCCGAGCAGTTCATGCAGCACGTTGTCCTCGACCGTCTGCCCGTAAGGCGTCACGTTGCGCTCGGTCTTGCCGTACAGGTTCGCGTAGCGCACGTCGAGCGGATCGCGGCCGAGCCCGCGCGCGATGTCATCGAGGATGTACTCGATCGCGAACGCGCCCTGCGGGCCGCCGAAGCCGCGGAACGCAGTGTTCGACTGCGTGTTGGTCTTGCCGCAGTAGCCGGCGATGTCGACGTCGCCGAGCCAGTACGCGTTGTCGAAGTGGCACACCGCGCGCGTCATCACCGGGCCCGACAGGTCGGCCGAGAAGCCGCAGCGCGACGTCATCTCGAGCGCGACGCCGTCGAGGCGGCCGTCGTCGTCGTAGCCGACGTCGAAGCGGTAATGGAAGTCGTGCCGCTTGCCGGTGATCATCATGTCGTCGTCGCGGTCCGGACGCAGCTTCACCGGGCACAACAGCTTCCACGCGGCGAGCGCCGCGCAGCATGCGAACAGGCCCGACTGCGACTCCTTGCCGCCGAAGCCGCCGCCCATCCGGCGACATTCGACCAGGACGTTGTGCGACGCGACGCCGAGCACGTGCGCGACGAGGTGCTGCATTTCGCTCGGGTGCTGCGTCGAGCAGTACACGTGCATCCCGTCGTCGTCCTTCGGAACCGCATAGGCGATCTGCCCTTCCAGGTAGAACTGCTCCTGGCCGCCGAGCCGCATCTCGCCCGACTCGCGATGCGGCGCGGCGGCCAGCCGCGCGGCCGCGTCGCCGCGCGCGAGCTTCAGCGGCGGGATCACGTAGGTTTCGGCCTGGCGCGCTTCCTGCGCGGTCAGGATCGCGGGCAGTTCCTCGTAGTCGACCTGCGCGCGGCGCGCGGCGAGCCGCGCGATGTCATGCGACGTTGCAACGACGATGAACATCGGCTGGCCGACGAACTGCACGATGCCTTTCGCGAGCACCGGGTCGTCGTGGATGATCGGGCCGCAGTCGTTGACGCCCGGGATGTCGTCGGCCGTGAACACGGCGACCACGCCCGGCGTCGCGCGCACCGCGTCGAAGTTCATCGACACGATCTTCGCGTGCGGCTTGGCCGACAACCCGAGCGCCGCGTGCAGCGTGCCCGCGACGATCGGGATGTCGTCGGTGTAGGTCGCGCGCCCGCTCACGTGCAGGTGGGCGGATTCGTGCGGGCGCGACACGTGCACCTGGGCGGCGTCGGCTTGCTGGTCGAGGGTGTTCAGGAACGGTTCTGCTTGCTGGTTCATGTTCGGTGTTCTCCGTCTTCAGACGCGCGCGTCGGCGTCGGCGCCGGCTTCGGCGGCCACTTCACGCACATTCACGGCTTGCGGCGGCAGCGGGTCGTGCGGGCGCGTCTCCAGCCAGAATCGGACCATCAGGTTCTTCGCGGCATCGAGGCGATACGTGCTCGTCGCGCGCATGTCGGAGAGCGGCTGGTAGTCGCGCTCGAGCGCCTGCATCGCGGCCTGCGCGGTGGCTTCGTGCCACTGCGCGCCGTCGAGCACGGCTTCCGTATGCGTCGCGCGCTTCGGCGTCGCGGCCATCCCGCCGAACGCGATGCGCGGCTCGCGGATCGTGTCGCCGTCCGCGAGGAACGCGAACGCCGCGCAGACCGCCGAGATGTCGGAGTCGAACCGCTTCGACACCTTGTAGGTGCGGAACTGCAGCTTCGCGCGCGCGCCGTTGCGGGTCGGCACCTTCAGGCCGACGACGAATTCGTGCGGCGCCATGTCCTTTTGCTGATAGCCGGTGTAGAGCGCCTCGAGCGGCAGCTCGCGCACCGTGTCGCCGCCGCGCAGCACGACGCGCGCACCGAGCGCGATCAGGCCCGGCATCGAGTCGCCGATCGGCGAGCCGTTCGCGACGTTGCCGCCCATCGTCCCGGCGTTGCGGATCGGCAGAGACGCGAAGCGCTTCCACATCTCGGTCAGCTCCGGATATGTGCCGGCGAGTGCCGCATACGCGTTCTCGAGCGTCACGCCCGCGCCGATCTCGATCCAGTCGTCGCCGTGCGCGATGGTCTGCAGTTCGGCGATCTGGCCGACGTAGATCAGGTCGTCGAGCCGGCGCATCTGTTTGGTGACCCACAGGCCGATGTCGGTGCTGCCGGCAAGAATGCGCGCGTCGGGCCGCTCGATCTTCAGCGCGGCCAGCGCGTCGAGCGTGCGCGGCGCCGCGAAGCGCGCGCCGTCGCTCGTCGTGTAGTCGAACGTGTCGTCACGCTTGAGCGACGCGAGCGTGCGGGCAAGCGCGGCCGTGTCGACCGGCGCCACCGGCTGCGACGTACGTTCGCCGGCGCCTTCGCCGGTCGCATCGAACATCCGCACGGCCGCGTCGACGATCGGGCGATAGCCGGTGCAGCGGCACAGGTTGCCCGTCAACGCATCGGCGATCTCGGTGCGCGTCGGCACGTCCTTCGCCTTCGCGCACGCGCTGCCGCAACCTTCGTGGCCGTGCTTCTCGTACAGCGCCCACATCGACATCACGAAGCCGGGCGTGCAGAACCCGCATTGCGACCCGTGGCAATCGACCATCGCCTGCTGCACCGGGTGCAGCGAACCGTCCGGCTGGCGCAGGTCTTCAACCGTCAGCAGCGCGCGGCCGTCGAGCGTCGGCAGGAACTGGATGCAGGCGTTCACCGCCTTGAACTCGACCGTGCCCGCGTCGGTCAGCTCGCCGACGACGACCGTGCACGCGCCGCAGTCGCCTTCCGCACAGCCTTCCTTGGTGCCGGTGCAGTGCGCATCCTCGCGCAGGTACTGCAGCACGGTGCGGGTGACGTCCGCGCCGCTGACTTCGCGGACCGCGTGACGATGGTAGAAGCGGATCGGCTCACTCATGTCTCTGTCGTTCTTCAAGTGGGGGCAAGGCGGCCTGCGCGGGGCGCTCGACCGACGTTTCTCTGACAGTTTGCACGCTATCACCATCAAATTTCCCAACCCATAGCCCATCACGCATGCGGCCCATATAACTGCCGCGATATGAGCGCGGCAGCCGCCCGGCGGCCCCGCTCGCGCGTTGCCCCGCTTGCGTTTCGGGTCGGCCCGCGCCGATTCGCCGGCGCGCCGTCAGCGAGGAAACGGGTCGCGCTTAACTAAGCGGTACCTGCGGGAAAACCGGTTCCATGGGAAAATCCCGATTCCGTTTTACGCCAACTTCCGCTCCGCTTCGCTCATTCGTTCCGACCCCATGTCAACCGATTCCGCCACACCGCCGCGCAGCGGGTTCGCCGTCACGCTGCAAATCGTGTCCGTCGTCTGCTTCACGTTCATCTGCTACCTGACCATCGGCCTGCCGCTCGCCGTGCTGCCGGGCTTCGTCCACGACGATCTCGGCTTTTCCGCGATCGTCGCGGGGGGTGCGATCAGCGTCCAGTATTTCGCGACGCTCGCCTCGCGCCCGCTCGCGGGGCGCTTCGCCGATACGCTCGGGCCGAAGCAGACGGTGCTGCGCGGGCTGATCGGCTGCGGCGTGTCGGGCGTGCTGCTGCTCGTCGCGCTGCTGCTGGCCCACTGGCCGGTCGCGAGCCTCGTGCTGCTGGTCGCGAGCCGGCTCGTGCTGGGTGTCGGCGAAAGCCTGTGCGGCACGGGGGCGATCCTGTGGGGCATCGGCCGGGTCGGCGTCGCGCACAACGCGAAGGTGATCTCGTGGAACGGCATCGCGACCTACGGCGCGCTCGCACTCGGCGCGCCGGTCGGCGTGGCGATCGCGCATACGCTGAACCCGGCGCTGATCGGCGTGATCGTGATCGCGCTCGCCGCGATCGGCTTCTATCTCGCACGCCTGATCGATGCCGTGCCGCTCGTGCATGGCGAGCGGATGTCGTATGCGAGCGTGTTCACCCGCGTGCTGCCGCACGGCCTGGGCCTCGCGCTCGGCTCGGCCGGTTTCGGCTCGATCGCGACCTTCGTCACGCTGTACTACGCGGCGCGCCACTGGCCGAACGCCGCGCTGTCGCTGACCGTGTTCGGCACGCTGTTCATCGGCGCGCGCCTGCTGTTCGCGAACACGATCAAGACCTACGGCGGCTTCCGCGTCGCGATCGTGTCGTTCGCGTTCGAATGCTCGGGTCTCCTGCTGCTGTGGCTCGCGCCCGTGCCGCACGTCGCACTCGCCGGCGCCGCGCTGACCGGCTTCGGCTTCGCGCTGATCTTCCCGGCGCTCGGCGTCGAGGCCGTCGCGCTCGTGCCGCCCGCGAGCCGCGGCGCGGCGCTGTCCGCGTACTCCGTGTTCCTCGACCTGTCGCTCGGCATTACCGGCCCGCTCGCCGGCTATATCGCGGGCGCGTTCGGCTATCCGCAGGTGTTCCTGTTCGCGGCCGTGGCCGCCGCGGCGGGTGTCGCGCTGTCGATGGTGCTGTACCAGCGGCAGGCGCGGGTCGCGGGGAGCGGCGCGGCGGCATAAGGACAGAAGAGGGGTAACGATCGGCGAACGCTATGCGGAATGCGTTCGCGAACCATTGCCCGCGAGCCAATGACGCCCGCTATTTGCGGGCGTCATTGGCCTCACTGGACCGCCCGGCTTCGGGGCCTTACACGAGGGTCGTCACAAAGCTTTTGGCATCCGCCCCGGCACAGGGGAACTAGTTCGATATCAATCTGATACAAGTCTAGCGTTCCGTCGCTCCTTCGCACCATCTCATCGGTGAATGTCTTCTTTTCGACGATGATGTTTTCGCTCTTGATTCCCAGTTGTTTTAGATATGCGCCCGCCCTCATGGCGCGCTCATCTTTAAGCTGTTCACCGCTCCGTTCTTTCGTATAAGCGCCGGATATTATGACGGCTTGAATTTCGACGCCTGGCCAATTTTTTGCATCGATTACTGCGTCGGCGATTCTTAGCCTGTCGGCATTGGAAACGTCAATGCCGTTTAGCGGCAACGGGATTCGGACCGACTCCCCTATGGTGCATGCGTGTGCAGGCGTGATGCCAACGTATGCGAATAATGCGAGCATCGCTGATGCGCCCCGGATGGCATCTTTGATGTGGGTCTTCATTTCATGACCGTCCTGTCGAAGGTAGCAATGTATCCCGTAATGCTATCCGCGTTTCGGATCGCGCTATCAGGATTGCTCATTGCAAAAATTTTCAATCCGGATTCCGTATCGGAATACGCAATGTCATCCGAATCGAAAGTGTCGATATAGTGCGTGCATTCGTGAATGAGTGTCTTGACCTTCGCTGCCGTCCACAAGTCGCCGTTTGAAATCGTACAGAACTTCGAATAGATGGCAATGATTCGTTTTCCAGAGTCTGGCTTGCATACTCCAGCCGTGTTGCTGCCACTGTCGGGTATCACACCGCAGGTGAGTTGCTTGTTCATGGCGTCGTCCCATCGAACAATTTTCTCCGGAACAAGCTCTTGCATCGCGTTGAGCAGCTTCGGAAGCCCGATCGCCAGGGTTGTTCGGATGTCGTCGTCGGCACGGCCGAAGTAGAGACGGGCACGCGCTTGTTCCGCTACGTTCCACGTAGTCACACCCGCGATACGCTGTTGTATCAACGAAATCGCCGCATCGCGGGCCTTCATGACTAATTCTCTGAACGCCTTGTTTGTCATGGTCGCGCATATGGGTGTCGTGTTGATGGACACATAGACCATCGACCCCGGATTGGTGTTGGTGACGGCACCCGAATGGACGAGGACCCATTCTTCGTTTTCCTGAACTTCGAAGTCGTATTTATTTCCCGAAAAAACGCTCATTGCGTCAATGCCCCTTCGTATAGATTTTCAAAGATGCTGCGGCGTCGGTGGCAATTCGATGTGTTTGCCCGGCCGCGTCCGTGGTGCCTGCGAAGATCTGCCCGGTGTCGGTGACGATTCGATAGCGAACGTTGACGAGCGGGCGGTGCGCATCATCGAGCAAGGTAAATTGCTCGTCATGTACAGCATCCGATGAGGCAAACGGCAGATGGGCTGCACCAGGTTTGCGCCCATTCAGCGTCGCAATTTCGCCCGCAGTGAAAATCATCCGCATGCCGCGCTCGGCATAAAAGACCGGCGGTGGGTTACATCCGCAGACATTGACGTCTCCGCTCAATGCCCACCGTTTGCCGTTCGGGCCGGTACCGGGCCAGCGCGGCCCTTGTGGCGCGATGTGCCCTTCACGGTTGCAGGCCGAACAGTAGGTCTTCATATCCAGCGTGGCGATATGAACCCTCGGCGGCGGATTGGAACAAGTCACGGTGTCGAGGCCTTCGACGATTACTGCTTCCCCGGCGCGGTCGCCTTTGGCAAGAAAGTAGCGGATCATGGAAGCCACCTCAGCGGGACATGGGCTGGCGGGCGACGACATTAAATACAACGGACGATGCTACGCCCTGTCGCTCCGGACTATCGGTGATCGTGTCGCCGTTATCGAGTTCGCTACCAACGAACGCGAGCGGCGCGAAGTCAAACCCGTCTACCAAACCCAGACCGCTTATAACGCGCGCGGTCGACCCGTCCTGATAGTGGATCAGGTCGCCCACCACGGCAGCCTTGCCCAAGTGCGGCGTTACTTCCCATGTGCCGGACGGCTCGCGCAATGCACCTCCGCGCGCTGTCGTCGCGCCACGTACCGCCAGTCTGTAGGCGGGTGATGCGGGCGGCGGCACATAGGTCGGATCGAACAGTCCCGCAACGCTTTGCCCATCCCGCACGTGAATGCCCCACGAGGTGCGCAGCGTTTCGGTAATGCGGTCGCCGTTGCTCAACCGGCTACCGACCAACGCGAACGGCTTGCCCCCGCTATGGTTGTTTCCGGCACCGTCGATGATCGAGGCCTCGCTACCGTCGTCATAGGTCACCACGTCACCGACGCAGGCCACTTCCAGTCCGGCCAGAGTCAGGCCGCTGGTTGCGATGGTGACGCGTCCGCCGCGCTCCGTGAGTGCGCCAACGGTGGCAAAAAGATGGGTCGATGCTTTGCGTTCGTTGTTCATCCGGCTTCCCTGTCTCAGTAAATGGAATGACTGCCTAGAGACGCTATTCCAGATAAGAAACGTCGATCAATCGGACGAATATGATTCGACACCTATAACAGATGTGAATTGTTCTGTTTTACTGTTTGAATCAACCTAGCGCGGATTACGCCCAGTGGATCGGGCGATAGCTTGATTTTTCGGGATTGCTTTCCATCCAGCAGCCGACTTATTCATCCCGCCCGGGTGCGCTTGCCGGTGATTTGATCTCAAGTCGAAAACCAATCATTCACACGTGAGGGAACATCTTCCCCATCGGAGTGTCGTCCTCCGGATAGAACGTCAGGTAACCGCGCGCTTGTGAGTCGCGGTACCCGGCCCCCGATCACGCCGCCCGCAAAAACAGCCGACGCGTCAGATCGAACGCGACCAGATTGCCGGCCAGCACGAGCAACAGCCCGATCACCGCGAGCGGCGACCATCGATAGCCCTCGAAGACCGTCGAAACAGCCAGCGCGACGATCGGGAACAGCACCGTGCAGTACGCCGCGCGCTCCGGCCCGATCCGCCCGACGAGGGTCAGGTATGCGGTGAACCCGATCACCGAGCCCGGCACGGCCAGATAGACGAGCGCGCCGAGATAGCGCGGGCTCGGGTCGATCGTGAACGGCAGCCCGGCCGCCGCGCTGCCGACCGTGAGGATCGCCGCGCCGATCAGCATCGCCCAGCCGTTGGTCGCAAGCGGATGCAGGCCCATCGACTGCATCCGGCTCGACAGCAGGTTGCCGACCGAGAAGCACATCGTGCCGGCGAACGCGATCGCGAGGCCCGTCCAGGTCGCGTGATCGTCGAGGTGGCCGGCCATCTGTTGCCAGAACAGGCATGCGATGCCGGTCAGCCCGAGCAGCGCGCCGGCGATCGCGGACGGCCGCAGCGGGCGGCCCATGAACAGCCGGCCGTTGATGGAATTCAGCAGCGGCGCGGTCGAGAAGATCACGGCGACGAGGCCGCTCGGCACGACCTGCTCCGAATAGTAGAAGCACAGGAAATTGAGGCAGAACAGCGCGAAGCCCTGCGCGACGAGGTAGCGCCACGCTTCGCGCGGCGGACGTACCGGCCGGCGCATCACGCGCAGCAGCGCGAACAGCACGGCGGCGGCGAGCCAGAAGCGCCACGCGATCGACACGGGCGGCGGCACGGCGCCGAGCTGCCACTTGATCGCGATCCAGGTGGTGCCCCAGATCAGCACGGTGACGAAATAAAGCGACAGGTTCATGGCGGCAACGAGACGAAACGAATGGAACGGGCTCCGACTATGCCGCCGCCCCGCCCGTGCGGATTGTCCGGAATTGCGGTCTTTTCCGGGCCGCCGCACGGCGCGCGTCGCGCCCGCTTATACTCGTCGCATCATGAGTTCGCCCCTGTACGCCCCGCCCGTCGATCACTCGGCCGTCCTTGCCGGCGGCGCCATGCCGTTCGGCCTGCAGTCGGTGTGCCGCACGCTCGCCGAGGCGAATGCGACGCTCGAGCGCTTCACGTGGCTCGGCGACCATCTCGCGATCGCCGAATGGACGCGCATCACCGACGAAAGCGAGACGATCTACGAACAGCCCGGCCACCACACGTTGTCGTGCTATCTGGACGGCGGTTACCGGACGGAGCGCGAACGCGTGCCGCGCTACGGCGCGCCGAGCCTGCTGTGCGCGCTGCCGGGCGACCATGAATCGCGCTGGTGGGTGCGCGGCGAGATGCACTTCATCCACCTGTACTTCCTGCCCGAGCACTTCACGCAGCGCGCGATCCGCGAACTCGATCGCGAGCCGCGCGAGCTGAAGCTCGCCGACCGCACCTATTTCGAGGATGCGCGCGTGGCGGCCCAGTTCCGTTCGCTCGCGCTGGAGCGCTGGGACGATGCCGACGGGCGGCTGCGCGCGAACGAGGCCGCGCACGACGTGCTGAGCCTGCTGCTGCGCGGCCAGAGCACGACGCGCACCGACGTGCCGTTCCGCGGCGGGCTCGCACCGGCCGTGCGCCGCCGCGTGCGCGACTATATCGACAGCTATCTGTCGCAGCCGCTGACGCTCGGCGAACTGGCGAACGTCGCCGCGCTGTCCGAATATCACTTCTCGCGGATGTTCCGGCTGTCGTTCGGCCGCGCGCCGCACGCATGGGTGGCCGAGCAGCGGCTCGCGCGGGCGCGCCTGCTGCTGCGCACGACGGCGCTA
>NZ_VWWG01000151.1:0-15432 GCF_011753085.1 Burkholderia sp. Tr-862 | reverse complement strand
CGGTCGCGCCGACCCCCGCCGCGGCTCCGGCACCCGCGCCCGTGAAGGCGCCGGCGCCCGAGCTGCGCGAAGCGAGCCCGCAAGCCGCACTGCAACTGCTCGGCCTGCTGCAGCGCGATGCGCGCTTCATCGACTTCGTCGAGGAAGACATCGCCGGCTACGCGGACGCCGACATCGGCGCCGCCGCACGCCTCGTGCACGACGGCTGCCGTGCCGCGCTGCGCGAACACTTCACGATCGTGCCGGTGCGCGATGAAGCCGAGGGCAGCCGCGTGACGCTGCCGGCCGGCTTCGACGCGACGGCCGTGCGCGTGACGGGGAACGTGGTCGGCGCGGCGCCCTTCACGGGCACGGTCAGCCATCGTGGCTGGCGTGTGGCCGACGTGCGCCTGCCGAAGCTGACGGGCAGCCACGACGCATCGGTGGTCGCACCGGCGGAGGTGGAACTGTGAGCGATCCGCGCTATTCGATCGGTATCGACCTCGGTACGACCCACTGCGCGCTGTCGTACGTCGACAGCGCCGCGAGCGACGGCGAAAAAATCACGCAGCAGGTGCTGCCGATCGCGCAGCTGACCGCGCCCGGCGCGCTGGAGTCGCGCGACCTGCTGCCGTCGTTCCTCTATCTTCCGCATGAAAGCGAGCTGACGCAGGGCGACCTGACGCTGCCGTGGACGGCCTCGCGCGGCTTCGCGGTCGGCGAGATGGCGCGCACCCGCGGCGCGGGCACGCCGATCCGCCTCGTGTCGAGCGCGAAGAGCTGGCTGTGCCACCCTGGCGTCGACCGCCGCGCGGCGATCCTGCCGAGCGATGCGCCGCCCGAAGTGTCGCGCGTGTCGCCGCTGGAAAGCTCGATCCGCTACCTGACGCACCTGCGCGAAGCGTGGGACCACGCGCATCCCGACGCACCGTTTGCCGACCAGGACGTGACGGTCACGATCCCCGCGTCGTTCGACCCGGCCGCGCGCGAACTGACGGCGGAAGCCGCGCGTGCCGCCGGCTACACGCGGATGACGCTGCTCGAGGAGCCGCAAGCGGCGCTCTACAGCTGGATCCAGAAGAGCGAAGGCGGCTGGCGCAAGCAGGTGCAGGTCGGCGACCTGATCCTGTGCGTGGACGTCGGCGGCGGCACGACCGACCTGTCGCTGATCGCGGTGGTCGAGCGCGACGGCAACCTGGAGCTGCATCGCGTGGCGGTCGGCGAGCACATCCTGCTCGGCGGCGACAACATGGATCTCGCGCTCGCGCACGTGGTCGCGCGCAAGCTCGCGCAGCAGGGCACGCAGGCCGATCCGTGGCAACTGCGCGCGCTGACCTACGCGTGCCGCGCCGCGAAGGAAACGCTGCTGTCCGACCCGACGACCGACGCGGTGCCGCTCGTCGTGCCGAGCCGCGGCTCGAAGCTGATCGGCGGCTCGATCCGCACCGAGCTGACGCGCGCGGAACTCACGCAGACGATCCTCGAAGGTTTCTTCCCGCAAGTCGATGCGGCCGCGCGGCCGGTGAGCCGCGCGCGCGTCGGCCTGACACAGCTCGGCCTGCCGTATGCGCAGGACGCGGGCATCACGCGCCATCTCGCGGCGTTCCTCGGCCGCCAGGTCGCGGCGCTCGACACGCTCGAAGGCGTGCAGCGCACGCTGCCGCAAGGCGCGACGTTCCTGCATCCGACCGCCGTGCTGTTCAATGGCGGCGTGTTCAAGTCGGCGCTGCTCACGCAGCGCGTGCTCGATACGCTCAACAGCTGGCTCGCCGCCGAAGGTGCGCCGGCCGCGCGCCTGCTCGAAGGCGCGGACCTCGATCTCGCGGTCGCGCGCGGCGCCGCGTACTACGGCTTCGTGAAGCGCGGCCGTGGGGTGCGCATTCGCGGCGGCACGGCGCGTGCGTACTACGTCGCGATCGAGTCGGCGATGCCCGCGGTGCCGGGGCTCGAACCGCCGGTGCAGGCGCTGTGCGTCGCCCCGTTCGGGATGGAGGAAGGCTCTGATGCGGCGCTGCCGCCGCAGGAGTTCGGGCTCGTCGTCGGCGAACCGGTGCAGTTCCGCTTCTTCGGGTCGTCGGTGCGCCGTCAGGACGAGGTCGGCACGCTGCTCGACTACTGGTCGGCGGAAGAGCTGCAGGAGCTCGAGGAAATCCAGGCCACGCTGCCCGCCGAAGGGCGCACGGTCGGCGAGATCGTGCCTGTGAAGCTGCATGCGCGCGTGACCGAAGCCGGCACGCTCGAGCTCGAGGCGATCCCGAGCGGGACGGACGAGCGCTGGAAGGTCGAGTTCGACGTGCGCGGCGCCGCCTGAGCGCGATGAAGCGCTATACCGTCGGCATCGACCTCGGCACGAGCAACACGGTCGTCGCATACGTCGAGGCCGGCTCCGACGCGATCCGCGTGTTCGACGTCGACCAGCTGGTCGGCCCCGGCGCGGTGGCCGCGCAGCCGCTGCTGCCGTCGGTGCGCTATCACCCGGCGGCGGGCGAGCTGCCGCCGGACGCGCTGCGCCTGCCGTGGGTAGCCGATTCGAAGGCCGACGCGCCGCCGGCCGTGATCGGCCGTTATGCGCGCACGCTCGGCGCCCAGGTGCCGGGCCGGCTCGTCACCAGCGCGAAGAGCTGGCTGTCGCACGCATCGGTCGACCGGCTCGCGGCGATCCTGCCGTGGGGCGCGGCCGACGGCGTCGACAAGGTGTCGCCGGTCGACGCGAGCGCGAGCTATCTCGCGCACGTGCGTGCCGCGTGGGATGCCCGCTTTCCCGATGCGCCGCTCGCGAAGCAGGACGTCATCCTGACGGTGCCGGCCTCGTTCGACGACGGCGCACGCGCGTTGACGGTCGAGGCCGCCAGGCGCGCGAAACTGCCGGCGCTGCGCTTGCTCGAAGAACCGCAAGCCGCGTTCTACGACTGGTTGTACGGCCAGCGCGCGACGTTGCGCGACACGTTCGCCGCGCCGCGCCGCGTGCTGATCTGCGACGTCGGCGGCGGCACGACCGATCTCACGCTCGTCGATGTCGCGCCCGGCGACGACGGCGAGCCGACCTTCACGCGCGTCGGCGTCGGCAATCACCTGATGCTCGGCGGCGACAACATGGACCTCGCGCTCGCGCGCCTGGTCGAAACGCGGCTGACCGAGCCCGGCACGCGGCTGTCCGCCGCGAGCCTGTCGCAGCTCGTCGAACGCTGCCGCGCCGCGAAGGAGCGGCTGCTCGGCGACGACGCGCCGGCGTCCGTCACCGTGACGCTGCTCGGCGCGGGCAGCAAGCTCGTCGGCGGCGCGCGCTCGGCCGAGCTGACGCGGCAGGAAGTCGAGCAGGTCGTCGTCGACGGTTTCTTTCCGCAGGTCGACGCGGGTGAGCTGCCGCGCCGTGCGCGGGCCGCGATCGTCGAATTCGGCCTGCCGTATGCGAGCGACCCGGGCGTCACGCGCCACGTCGCCGCGTTCCTGAACCGTCATGCGGAAGGCCCGCTGCCCGACACGCTGCTGCTCAACGGCGGCGTGTTCCGCGCGGGCGCACTCGCCGGCCGCCTCGCGCAGACGCTCGGCGCATGGCGCGGCGCACCGCTCGATGTGCTGCACAACGCGCATCCCGACGTGGCCGTCGCGCGCGGCGCGGTGGCGTACGGCCTGGCGCGGGCAGGGCATGCGCCGCGCATCGGCGGCGGCTCGGCGCGCAGCTATTTCCTCGTGCTCGACGACGGTGAGGGTGAGAGCGACGCCGCGCCGCGCGGCGTCTGCCTGCTGCCGCGCGGTGCCGAGGAAGGCCGCGAGATCCGGCTCGAGGAGCGCACGTTCGCGCTGCAGCTCGGGCAGCCGGTGCGTTTCCACCTCGTGTCGACGGTGGCCGAGACCGCGTACCGGCCCGGCGATCTCGTCGAGCTGGACGGCGGCGATTTCGTGCGGCTGCCGCCGATCGCGACGGTCGTCGACCGGCAGGCCGGCGGCGACGCACGCGAAACGCCGGTGAAACTCACCACGTCGCTGACCGAGGTCGGCACGCTCGAAATGCACTGCATCGCGACCGACGATCCATCGCGGCGCTGGCGGCTCGAATTCCAGTTGCGCGGCGATGCGCCCGCGCAGGGCGACGGCGCCGCGCTGGCGCGCCATCCGCGTCTCGACCACGCGATCGAGCTGATCGACCGCTCGTTCGGCAGCAAGGCCGCGGACGTCACGCCGAAGGACACGCGACGGTTGCGCGCGCAACTTGAACAGGTGCTCGGCCCGCGCGACGAGTGGGACGTCGCACTCGCGCGCGAACTGTTCGACGCGTTGCTCGCACGGGCGCGTCGTCGGCGGCGCTCGGCCGATCACGAACGCGCATGGCTGAACCTGGCCGGCTATTGCCTGCGCCCCGGCTTCGGCCATCCGCTCGATGCATGGCGCATCGAGCAGCTGTGGCCGCTGTTCGACGACGGGATTCAGTACGTGAACGACGCGCAGGTGTGGTCGGAGTGGTGGACGCTGTGGCGGCGCGTGGCCGGCGGCCTCGACGACGATGCGCAGGCGCAGGTGCGCGACGCGATCGCATTCCTCGAACCGTCCGACGACAAGCGCCGCAAGCTGCCGTTCGACCCGGCCAAGGTCGGCCCGGCCGACATGACGCGCTTGTCCGCGTCGCTCGAACGATTGCCGGTCGAGCGCAAGGTGGAACTGGCCGAGCGATTGATCGTGCAATTGCAGAAGCCGGCCGAGCGCACGCTGTGCGCGTGGGCGCTCGGGCGGATCGGTGCGCGCCGGCCGTTCTACGGCAGCGCGCACAGTGTCGTGCCGGCCGGGATCGCGAACCGCTGGCTCGACGCGCTATTCGCGCTGGACTGGAAGCAGGTGGAACCCGCCGCATTCGCGGCCGCGCAAATCGCGCGGATGACGGGCGACCGCGAACGCGATTTGCCGGACGACACGCGCGAAGCGGTGATCAAGCGTCTGTCGGCCGCGAATGCATCGGCCGCGTGGATCGACATGGTGCGCGAAGCAATCGCGTTCGACGAAGCCGACACGGCGCGCGTGTTCGGCGAAACGCTGCCGGCCGGGTTGAAGCTGCTGGCCGGTTGACGCAAGGGCGCGGTGCTTCGATCCGGTTCGCAGATCGAAGCATCATCCGGTCGAGTCGGGCCGTGCGTCGCGCCCTGTCTCTGTCTGTCAGGCGTGCGACACGGGTTCGCGTTGCCGTTCCACCGATTCGATTTCCTTCACGTCACGGGTTGCCGCGCGCCGCGCGAGATGAATGCCCGCGAGCATGCAGCGCACCGAGCCGCCGGCCAGTTCGATCGTCGGCACGTCGAGCGGAAGCAGCCGCGCCGAGCGTTCGATCGTCTCGCGTTGCTCGCCCGTGAGGCAGTCGAACGCACGCCGCGACAACGCGAGCACGCGCCCGTCCTTGCCCGACAGTTCCAGCGTATTGCCCGCGAAGTTCGCGATCCGCGCTTGATCGAGCGCGATCACCGTGCGGCCCGTTTCGGTCAGACGTTGCGCGATCTCGTCGCGGCGCCGCCGATCCGCGATCAGGTCGAGGCCGACCATCGCGAATTCGGTGGCGACGCTCATCATCACGTTCGTGTGATAGATCGGCTTTCCAGTCGCGTCGGCCGTGTCGAAGCAGATCGGCTCGAAGTTGAAATTCGTGCAGAAGCGCTCGAGCGCGACCGGATCGGCGCGGCGCGAGCGCGCGGTGTACGCGATCCGCGCGACGTGATCGAGCACCATCGCGCCCGTGCCTTCCAGGAATACGTCGTCGTATTCGAGTCCCGAGTAGTCGATCACGTCCTGCACGCGGTATTCGGCCTTCAGCATCTCGATCACGTCAGCGCGCCGTTCGCGGCGGCGGTTCGCGCTGTACATCGGATACAGCGCGACGTGCCCGCCCGGATGCGTCGAGAACCAGTTGTTCGGGAACACGGAGTCGGGCGTGTCGCGCTCGCCGTGGTCGTCGAACACGTGCACGCGTACGCCCGCATCGGCGAGCGTCCGCGCGGCGGCCGTGACCTCGTCGCGCGCGGCGGCCGACACCGACGACGGGCTGCCCGCGCCGTTGCCGGCCGTGCGCTGAAAGGCGTTGTCGGCCGCGGTCTGCGGGTTCGGCACGAAGCGGTGCGGCCGGATCATCACGACGGCGGACGGCGCCTGGATCGATACGAGATTCATGAAAGGCGGAAGCGAAGGGCAGGAGAGCGGGCGGCGCACCGGCCGCCCGCGGAGAACGATCAGCGCGCGAACGCGGCGACGGCTTCGGTCACGAACGCCGCGTGACCCTGGGCGATCGCGGCCGGATCGTCGATCAGCGCGAACAGGTTCTTCGGATCGACGGCCGGCGGAATCAGCGCGATCTCGACGCCCGCGTTGTGCTGCTGCGCGAGCGCGTACAGGTAGCGCAGCGCCGAGTAGTCCTCCAGCGCGAAGCCGACCGAGTCGAACACAGTGACTTCGTCCGCGCGTTCGCGGCCGCTCGTCTCGCCCTGCAGCACGCGCCACAGTTCGGTCACCGGGAAGTCGGCCGGCATCTGCTGGATCTCGCCTTCGATGCGCGACTGCGGCTCGAATTCGACGAACACGCGGCCGGCCTGCAGCACGCCGGCTTCGAGCTCGGTCTTGCCCGGGCAATCGCCGCCCACTGCGTTCAGGTGCATGCCGGGCTCGATCATGTCGGCCGTGACGATCGTCGCATAGGCCTTGTCCGCCGTGACGGTCGTCACGATGTCGGCGCCGCGCACGGCATCGGCGGTCGACGCGGCGCGCACGATGCGCAGCGCCGGATACGCGGCGAGGTTCCGCACGAGCTTGTCGGTCGCGAGCGGATCGACGTCGAATACGCGGATCTCCTCGATACCGAGCAGCGTGTGGAACGCGATCGCCTGGAATTCGCTCTGCGCACCGTTGCCGATGAGCGCCATCGTGCGCGAGTCGGGGCGGGCGAGGGCCTGCGCGGCCAGCACCGACGTCGCGGCCGTGCGCAGCGCGGTGGTCAGCGTCAGTTCGGCGAGCAGCAGCGGGTAGCCGGTGTCGACTTCGGCGAGCGCGCCGAACGCCATCACCGTGTGCATGCCGCGCGCGGCGTTCACGGGATGACCGTTCACATACTTGAACGCGAACAGCGACGCATTCGCGACGGGCATCAGCTCGATCACGCCGTCGCGCGAGTGGCACGCGACGCGCGGCGACTTGTCGAATTCGGCCCAGTGCAGGTAGTCGGCGCGCAGCGTGTCGACGAGCTCACGCAGGAACGGCGTGACGCCGGTTTCGGCGATCAGTCGGGCGGTGGCGGGAACGTCGAGGAAGCGAGTCATCGGTCTGTCTCCATTGTGTTGCCGGTACGCGTGTCCGGCGTTCTGGTCGACCGGGGCGGGCGCTTCGGCCCGGGCCCCGGCTCCATCAAATGCGGCGTGGCAGCGTGGGCTGCCGGTCGATGAAGTCATTATTTCCGGGAGTCGAGCCAACAAAAAGACGGCAAAAGTGGCAGATTTCTCGATAGAATTGGCAAATTGCTACGCCAATTTGGCAATTTGTTCGATTCATGTGGGTCGGAATGCGCGCTATCCGGCACGCTGGCGGCCGGCTCATATCTCACGTTCAACAGGAAGGCCCGTTCATGATCACGCTCGACGACGTCGACCGGCAGCTCATCGCGCTGCTGCGCGACAACGCGCGGCTGCCCGTCGTCACGCTGGCGAAGGAACTGCGCGTCGCGCGCGCGACCGTGCAGAACCGGCTGACGAGGCTGGAGAAGAACGGCGTGATCGTCGGCTATACCGTGCGGCTCAAGCCGGCGGCCGAGCGGCACCGGATCCGCGCGCTGATGTCGATCGCGGTGCAGGGCAATCGCGGCGCGGAAGTGGTGAAGGTGCTGCGCGGGCATCCGAACGTCGCGTCGATCCACAGCACCAACGGGCGCTGGGATCTCGTCGCCGAGCTGCATGCCGATTCGCTCGAGCATTTCGATCGCGTGCTCGGCGCGATCCGGTTGATCGACGGGATCGCGAATACCGAGACGAGTATTCTGCTGTCGACGCACAAGGCGTGACGCGGGCGGGTGGCACCCGCGTCAGCCTGCGTACAGGTTCGGGTTGCCCAGGCTTCAGGCGTGGGCCGCCGGCTCCGGAAACACTGGCTCGCCCAGCGTCAACATCAACCGGTTCGCCCACGCGAAGATCGCGACCGCGTGCGACAGGTCGAGAATGTCCTCATGCGTCAGCCCTTCGGCTTCCAGCTCGGCGATATCGCTCGCGTCGACCGTATCGGGCCGTTCCGTCAGCGCGATCGCATAGCGGACGATCGCGCGTTCGCGCGCCGTCGTGCCGGCCGTCGCCGGATCGTCGAACACCTGCTCGATCGCGTCGGTGCGTTTCGCGAGCTGCGTGAAGCGCTGCGCATGCACGGATGCGCAATACACGCAGCCGTTCACGCGCGACACGGCCGTGCTGGCCAGTTCGCGCTCCGCGCGCGACAGTCCGCCGGGGCCGTACATGATCGCGTTGAATACACCCGAGCGTTGCCGCAGGATCTCGGGAAGATGGACGAGCAGCAGGTAATAGTCGGACGTCTTCGCGTGCGGGTGGCTCGCTTCGAGCACGGCAAGCTGATCGGGTGTTGCGGCGTCGAGCGCAACGGTGTCGAGCCAGGCACGCCAGCCGAGCGTGTCGGACGTGAAGCCGTGGGCGGTCGTCGTCATGCGGCCTCCTTGGCGGCACGTGCCTGAAGCGCTTGCGCGGCAACGGCGACGCGCAGCTGATACGCGACGAACGCAACGAGCTGCGACAGCGCGACGATTGCGGGCGTCGTGAGTCCGGCGGACTTCAGCGCATCGAGATCGGACGGGCGTGCATCGACAGGGGAAAGCGTCAGCAGGCGCGCATGCGCAAGGATCGCGCCGGTGCGTCGAGGCAGTGCGTCGAACGCATCGGCGTCCGCGTGTGCGATATCGTCGAGCGTGCCGCCTGCCTCGACCAGTCGTGCGCGATACGTCTCGGCCAATGCCAGTGCATTCGATTTTTGTGCGACATACCGTGCCACGTGCAATCGTTCGGTTAGCGAAAGATCGGGCAGCGCGGGATCGAACAGCGCAGCCTCGCTTAGCCGAGTATGAAGCAGCACCTTTTCGCGCGCGCGGCGCAGCGCGGCGACCGCATCGCCGTCGCGCAGGCCGGCTACCGCATCGATCGTGTCCGGCGCGCCGGCCGGCGTGATGGATTCAGTCATCGTTTCGGGTTCCCTTCGTCGTCAATGTGATCGATGAACGCACGCTCACGCATCGGCGTCGCGCCATTCGTCGCCTTGCAGTTCTGCGTTCGCGTACGCGACGAGCGCGTCGTAGTGGCGATCGCGATCGGCGTCGAACAGCCGGCTCGCAATGCCGCGCGCGAGCCGCTCGGCGCCCGCGCTGATGGCCGGGATATCGCCGGACAGCTTGCCGTGGCTCAGGCTCGCCGCATGGTTGAAGCAGTGGATCCGCGTGATGGCCGCGCACGTGCCGGGCTCGCGCTCCTGGAACGCGAACGCGGGGCCGAGATCGGGCGACTCGGCGAGCTCGTCGAGCCACGCGCCCGCCTCCGGTCGATAGCGATCCTTCCAGCGCCGCACCTGCGCGCCGAACGACGCGAATTCCGCGCGGGTCGTCCAGTCCGAATGAAAGCCGGTCGCGAAGATCAGGAAGTCGACGGTGTAGCGCCCGCGCGGCGTCGTCACGTCGAGTCCGTCCGCGTGTTCGGCAAGCGTCTCGATCGGGTTGCCCGCATGGAAATGCGCATGCCCGTGACGCGACACGCGCAGCACGCTGTCGCGCGGTGGCGGCGTTTGCGACGTCAGCGCGTAATGCATGAAGCGCCATTTCGTCGCGTCGTCGAGATCGGCGTAGCCGTGCACGAGGCCCGGGCTGCCGATGCCCGTCAGCTTGTTGATGCGCGGAATGTCCGCGCGGCGGAAGAACAGGTCGACGCGTGCGGCGCCGGCTTCGAGCGCGGTGCCCGCATTGTCGAACGCGGACGCGCCCGCGCCGACCACGCCGATGCGCTTGCCCGCGAGCGCCGCGAAATCGATCGGCTCGGACGAATGGGCCCAGCGCGTGCGCGGCGCGCGCTGCGCGACGGGCGGCACGTACGGGCCGCCGAGCCCGTCGCGGCCGGTTGCGAGTACCACGTGCCGCGCGAGCAGCGTCTGCGCTTCGCCGTTGCCGCGCACATCGAGTGCGAGCAGGCCGTCGTCGCGCGGACGCAGCGCGACGAGCGTGGTGTCGTTGCGCACCTGCAGGTCGAGCACGCGCCGATACCAGCGCAGGTAGTCCATCCATTGCGTGCGCGGAATCTTGTAGAGCGCGTCCCACGCGTCGCGGCCGTATTGCGCTTCGAACCATGCGCGGAACGTCAGCGCAGGCAGCCCGAGCGCGGGGCCCGCGAGCTGTTTCGGCGAGCGCAGCGTGTCCATCCGCGCGAACGTGACCCACGGGCCTTCGTAGCCGGCCGGCGCGCGGTCGATCACGCACTGGTTGTCGATGCCGAGCAGGCGCAGTTCGGCGGAAGTCGCGAGCCCGGCCATGCCGCCGCCGACGATCGCGACGTCGAGCACGCGTGTGCCGTCTGCCTCTCGCGGCGGCACCCACGACGGCGCGGGCAGGTCGAGCCAGCGCAGGTCTTGCGCGAGCCGGGCTTCGAGTGCGTCGAGCGAGGTCGTCATGCGGCCTCCTTGCGCGAACGGCGGGGGCGGGTCGGGCGAGGCGCGGGCGGCGTGCGGCCGCTGCGCAGCCGATCGCCACGCAACAGCGCGTCGTGCGCGGCCGCTTCATGAAAGATCACGTCGTCGAGCAGCGCGCGCGTCGTGCGGCGCAGCGCGTCGAGCAGCGCATCGACGGCCGCCGTGCGCGTCTTGCCGGCCGGTGTCGCGACGCCGAACGCGAACGGGATGTCGACGTCGAGCGCTCGCGCGACGACGCCGTCCACCGGCAGCGCGATACCCGTCGCCGGATCGACGATGCCGATCCCGATGCCCGCGCGCGCGGCCATGACCGCATTCAGCGATGCATTGGTTTCGATGAACACGCGCGCGTCGACCCGCGCGGCCGCGAATGCCGCATCGATCCGCTGGCGCAACCGGTGCCGGTTCGCGACCGTCACGATGCGGCGTTGCGCCAGATCGCGCAGCGCGATGCGTGGCTGCGCCGCGAGCGGGTCGCCGGCGGGCAGCACGGCGACGCACGGCGTCTGCGCGATCCAGTGCACGTCGAGCCCGGCGTGCGCCATCGGCAGCGTGACGACGCCGACATCGGCCGTGCCGGCCAGCACCTCGTGGACGACATGTTCGGCCGATTCGCTGCGCAACTGGTAGTGCGGCGCGTGCGCGTGGTCAGGCAGCGCGGCGAGCGCGGCCGGTACGAGCGTGGCCGCAAGCGAAGGTGTCGCCGCGATGCGCACGGGTTCGGCGGTTTCATCGCCGAGTGCCCGTGCGCGTGCCTCGATCGCACGCAGGCCGACCAGCGAGCGTTCGACTTCCTCGTAAAGCAGGAAGGCGCGCCGCGTCGGCGTGACGCGCGGGCCGTGCCGGTCGAACAGCGCGTAGCCGAGATCGGCTTCGAGTTCCTGGATCTGCCGCGTGACGGCCGGCTGCGAGCGGCCGAGCAGTTCGCCCGCGCCGGTTACGCTGCCGGCCGACATGACTGCGGAAAAGGCTTCGAGTTGATGCAGCTCCATGACGCGTTCCGATGATGCGATTTGCGCATTGTAGGAGCGAGAGTATGCGTGATTCATATAATGATTCTTGCTATCGACAGCGCAAAAACTTCGAAGCGCCCGATCGTCGCGATGGCCGGTGGTGCGCGCGTGAGCATCGGTAGCGACCGGTGACGTGAACGAAACGCCAATCGAATCAACGCGATGCGATGCATGCCGGTGCATTGTGTGACACCGGGTGTGCGGATGGCCGTTCGCGAGCATCACGCGCTTCGCGCCGCGCACGATATCGATATGCGCAAAACTTCGTTGGATCGTCCTGAACCGGATGGTTACATGCCCTCACTCTTTTCGACTGACTGAAGCTGGGGGACGCATGAACGTTTCGGGGAACGACGCACGCGGCGCATGGCGGCGCGTGCTGGGCACGGTGGCGGCGCTCGCTGCCGCATGGGGCTTGTCGACGGGCGGTGCGCTCGCGGCCGGTGTGTCGGGCGAGCCGGTGGTGATCGGCGTGAGTGGGCCGCTCACGGGCCAGGACGCGCAGTACGGCGAGCAATGGAAGCGCGGCTTCGATCTCGCGCTCGACGAGATCAACGGCAGCGGCGGCATTCACGGCCGGCCGCTCGCAGTCGACTTCCAGGACAGCCGCAGCGACCCGCGTCAGGCCGTCGCGATCGCGCAGAAGTTCGTCGCCGATCCGCGCATCGCGATCGAGCTGGGCGATTTCTCCAGCGCGACGTCGATGGCCGCGTCGCCGATCTACCAGCGCGGGCAGCTGACCCAGTTCGGCTTCACGAACTCGCATCCGGACTTCACGAAGGGCGGCGACTATCTGTGGAGCACCGCGCTGAGCCAGGCCGAGGAGCAGCCGCTGCTCGCACGCTACGCGGTGAAGGAACTCGGCTTCAAGCGGATCGCGGTGCTGTACCTGAACACCGACTGGGGCCGCACCAGCAAGGACATCTTCGCGAAGGCGGTGGCCGGGCTCGGCGCGCAGGTCGTCGCGGCCGAAGGCTACCAGCCGACGGAGAAGGATTTCCGTTCGACGCTCGTGCGGATCGGTGAATCGAAGCCCGATTCGATCGTGCTGATCTCGTACTACGCGGACGGCGCGCAGATCGTGCGGCAGGCGCGCACGTCGGGCGTCACGCTGCCGATCGCGGCGGTCGGCTCCGTGTATTCGCCGAAATTCCTCGAGCTGGGCGGCGCGGCCGTCGATGGCGTCTATACGGAATCGAACTTCTTCCCGGCGGAACCGCGCCCCGAGGTGCAGGCGTTCGTGCAGCGCTATCGCGCGAAATTCCATGCCGATCCCGATTCGTTCGTCGCGCGTGCGTACGACGCGCTGATCCTGTCGGCCGAGGTGCTGCGCCGCTACGGCACGACACGCCAGGCCGCGCACGACGGCTTCGCGAAAATCAGCGACGTGCCGAGCGTGATCTTCGGCAAGGTGCGCTTCGATTCGCAGACGCGCCGCGTCGCGGGCGCACGCACCGTGTATCTGGTCGTGAAGCAGGGGCAGTGGGCGCTATGGGATGGCGCGAAGCCGCAGCTCGCCGCGCGTTGACCCCAGCCCTGAACAGCATGCACGTAACGGACGCATCGTGATGGCTTCCTGGCTCGATTACACGCTCAACGGCCTCATCGTCGGCAACATCTACGCGCTGCTCGCGGTCGGGCTCGCGCTGATCTTCGGCGTGTCGCACCTGATCAACTTCGCGCACGGCTCGGTCTACATGGTCGGCGCGTTCATCGGCTGGCTGTGCCTGACGCGCTTCGGGCTGCCGCTGCCGGTCGCGCTTGCCGCGGTCGTCATCGGTTGCGGCGCGCTCGGCGTCGCGATCGAACGGATCGGGCTGCGGCCGCTGCGGCACGCGGCACGCATCGCGCCGCTGCTCGCGACGATCGGTATCAGTTTCATCCTCGACCAGCTCGCGCAGCTCGCATTCGGCGCGGACCCGCGCGCGGTGCCGACGCCGCTGCCCGACTGGCATCTGCGAATTGCCGGCGCAACGCTCGGCTCGCTCGACCTGCTGATCGCGGGCATCGGCATCGCGGCGGCCGCGCTGCTGTACGGCTTCCTGCGCTTCACGCGGCTCGGCTGGGCCGTGCGCGCGACCGCGCAGGATCGCGACGCGGCGCTGCAGATGGGTGTCGACGTCGATCGCGTGAACCAGACCGTGTTCGCGATCGCATGCGCGCTCGGCGGCGTGAGCGGGCTGCTGGTCGGCATGTACTACAACAGCATCGATCCGGCGATGGGCTTCCAGGCAACGCTGAAGGGCGTGGTCGCGCTGCTGATCGGCGGGCTAGGCAACGTGCCGGGCGCGATTGCCGGGAGCCTGCTGCTCGGCCTCGTCGAAAGCTATGGCGTCGCGCTGTTCGGCACCAGCTATCGCGACCTGTTCGCGTTCGGGCTGCTGATCGTATTCCTCGTATGGCGGCCGAACGGGCTGTTCAGCGCGAACCGCGCGCTGCCGCTCGAGCCGATGACGGGGACCTTCCTCGCGGCCGCGAAGGCCGTGCGCGTGCCGCGCCCGGTACTTGTCGTACTGATCGTGGCGGCGGCCGTGCTGCCGTGGCTCGGTGCATCGCCGTACGTGTTGCAGACGCTGACCAACGCGTGGCTGTACGGGCTGCTCGCGCTGAGCCTCACGCTCGTCGCGGGCACGGTCGGGCAGATCTCGCTCGGCCACGCGGCGCTGCTCGTGATCGGCGCGTATGCGTCGGCGCTGCTGTCGTCGGATCTCGGCTGGTCGCCGGCCGTGACGATCCCGTGCGCGGGCGTCATCACCGCCGTGCTCGGCACGTTGCTCGTCTATCCGGCGTTCCGGCTGCGCGGGCATTACGTGTCGATCGCGACGCTCGGCATCGGCGAAGTGGTGAGCCTCGTGATCCTGAACTGGGACGGCCTCACGCGTGGCCCGCTCGGCATCACCGGCATCGCGCCGCTGCCGTGGGCGACGACCGCGCGTGCCGCTTACTGGTTCACGTTCGCGGTGCTCATCGTGTTCGCGCTCGTGCAGGTGCGGCTGCTGCGTTCGCATCTCGGCCGCACGCTGCGCGCGGTGCGCGAGGATGATGTCGCCGCCCGTGCGCACGGCATCGCGCCGAACCGCTACAAGGCGATCGCGTTCGCGGTCGGCGGCGTCGCGGCCGGCGTGAGCGGCGGGATCGCCGCGCACCTGTACAGCTACATCAATCACCAGACCTTCGATTCGCAGGTGTCGATCCTCGCGCTGACGATGGTGATCCTCGGCGGGCTCGGCAACGTGCTCGGCGGCATCGCCGGCGCGATTGCGCTGATCGGCCTGCCCGAGCTGTTCCGCTGGGCGGCAGACTACCGGATGCTGATCTACGGCCTCGTGCTGCTGCTGCTCGTCCGGTTCCGGCCGCAGGGCCTGCTCGGCACGATGTGAGGAGATACGCGATGACCACGACCCGACCCCTGCTCGACGTGCAGGGCCTGACGCGCCGCTTCGACGGCGTGACCGCGCTCGACGGCGCGAGCCTGACGCTCGCCGACGGCGAGCTGCTGAGCGTGATCGGCCCGAACGGTGCGGGCAAGTCGACGCTGTTCAACCTGATCGCGGGCGCCGACCGGCCCGATGCCGGCCGCGTGACGTTCGACGGCCGCGACATCACGGGCACGGCGCACGAACGGCTCGCGGCGCTCGGCATCGCGCGCACGTTCCAGCACGGCCGCGTGTTCGGCAACCTGAGCGTGCTCGACAACGTGCTGATCGGCGCGCATGCGCGGCTGCGCGCGGCGCGGCCGGGCGTGCCCCGCGCGGAA
>NZ_VWWG01000150.1:0-15384 GCF_011753085.1 Burkholderia sp. Tr-862 | reverse complement strand
CCGCGTGTAGCTGGACGGCGCACGACGTGCATGCCGACGGAATCGTGTGGCAACTGGACAACGCGACGACGAATCCCGTCGGGAACTGGCAGATGCTCGGCGTCCACGATCTGCTGATCCAGTGGAGCGTCGTCGACGATACCGCGTACGTGCCGAACACCGGCATCCGTACTGCGGCGCACCTTCCCGACTGGGAGCGCATCGGTCGCGAACCGTGGGCCAGGAACGTCATTCTGGGCCTGGCCGGCTACCAGGACGAAAGGCGTGCACGCACCCATCTGGCGACGCTTGCGAACCAGTCCGCGGAGGTGGCGCGCGCACACGTCCCGCTGCATGTGACTGGTTATTACTTCCCCGTCGAAATCGATCCGACCTGGCAGGACGCGCCGAAACTCGCCGAGATCCTGAAGCGCTTGCCGCGTCCGCTGTGGGTCAGCGTCTACGACCAGACCAATATCGGCGGTAAGGCGCTGGCCGACTGGCTCGCATCGTGGCTGCCCGCGGACGTCGGCGTGTTCTTCCAGGACGGTTGCGGCGTATATGCGCGCGAACCGTACGTCGCCCGCGTCTATCTCGACGAGCTGGCCGCGCGTCTCGGAAAGCAACGCGTGCGGATGATCGCGGAAGCCTTCCGGCCCGCCGAGCACGGTGGCTTTCGTGCGGCCAGCGCGGAGGAGCTGAGCAAGCAGCTGGCGACGTATCGCGGCTATCCGATCTATCTATTCGATGGCCCGCACTATGTGTCGGACAACCTCACGCGTGAACTCGTCGCGCGGCCGACCAATCCGCCTCCAGCCAAGCCCGCCGGAACGATTCCGTGATCCTGACGCACCCGGCCGCCATGCGAACGGCAAGGTAAAAAACGCCCCGCCGAAACGGCGGGGCGTGATGCCCGGCACATAACGGGCGGGCAATGCGCGAGACGGACTCGCGCGGCCGGCTTACGAGCAGGCCTTGCCGTGCGACGGATGGAAGCCCTTCGTCTTCGCCTCCGCTTCCGACATGTAGCTGCCGTGCTTCGTCTTGCCGTAGTACTTGTCGGTCGAGCAGTGATAGACCTTCGTGCTGTCGTTGACCCACACCTTGCCCGCGCCGCCGCCCGGCGCGGCCGCGGTCGTCGCCGGCGCGCCCTTCGCGGGCGCGGCGGCCGATGCCGGAGCCGCGGGGGCCGCCATCGCGGGCGCCGCGGCCGGTGCGCTGGCCGCCGCAGCAGCCGATGCGCCGTACCAGGTCTTCACACCCTTGTGACCCGCGCATGCGCCCTTCTTCGACGCGCCCGAATAGAACGACCCGTCCTTGCACAGACCGGTCGTGCCCGCCGGCGCGCTGGCCGGAACTTGCGCGAACGCACCGGTCGACAGCCCCACGCCGGCAGCAAGCGCGGCGATCAACATCATCTTTTTCATGGTCCTCTCCTGATTTGCCTGAATAGTGAAAGCGTCCCGGGCAGCGCCGGGAAAACCCTGCTTACCGCACCCAGCGGCACTCGCGATGGTGGTGGTGATCGAAATGGCACACGCGGTGCGAGTGCGCTTCGGCAAGGGCCGGCACGAGAACGGCGCAAGCCAGTGCGGTGGCCGTCAGGATCTTCGCGATGCGGTACATGGAACTCTCCCGGATAGGTCAGCCGGTCATCCGGCTGGTACCTGCTTAACGCCGGTCCCCCGATATCCGTGTACCGCACCAGCACGCAATTGACGATCTTTGACATCGGCCGCTCGACGACGGCGAAGCCGACGGCTGCGCACCCGCATGCTTTCGATGCTTTCAGCGTCACAACGATCGGGACTTCGAATGAAGCGGCGCCGCCGGAACGGGCGCACGTGCGCGAGAGAAGGGGGCAGGAAGAGCAACGGCGCGATGACCAATCGCGCCGACGAGCAATGAGAAACGATACGAAAAGCCACCGCGTGCCGGACGGGCGCATCCAGCGCGCCCATCCGCGGCACGCGATCTTGCGACTTACTTCAACCGCCCCGACAGGAATTGGCCGAGCCGCTCGCTCTTCGGATTGACGAGAATCTCCTGCGGATCGCCCTCTTCCTCGATCTTCCCCTGGTGCAGGAAGATCACATGGTTCGACACGTTGCGCGCAAAACCCATCTCGTGCGTGACGACGACCATCGTGCGGCCTTCCTCGGCCAGCTTCTGCATCACCTTCAGCACTTCACCGACGAGTTCGGGATCGAGCGCCGAAGTCGGCTCGTCGAACAGCATCACCTCGGGTTCCATCGCGAGCGCACGCGCGATCGCGACACGCTGCTGCTGGCCGCCCGACAGGTGCGACGGATACATGCCTTCGACGCGCGGCGCGAGACCGACCTTCTCCAGATACTTGCGCGCGCGCTCGACCGCTTCGTCCTTGCCGATTCCGAGCACGGCCATCGGCGCCTCGATCACGTTCTCGAGCACCGTCATGTGCGACCACAGGTTGAAGTGCTGGAACACCATCGCGAGCTTCGTGCGCATTCGCTGCAGTTGCTTCTGATCGGCCACGCGCAGCGAGCCGTTGCGGTCGCGCGCGGTCTGGATCGGTTCGCTACCGATCGTGATCTGCCCCGAGCACGGCTGCTCGAGGAAGTTGATGCAGCGCAGGAACGTGCTCTTGCCGGAGCCGCTCGAGCCGATGATGCTGATCACGTCGCCGGCCTTCGCCTTCATCGACACGCCCTTCAACACCTCGTTGTCGCCGAACTTCTTGTGGAGGTTATCAACGGTGAGCTTGTACATGCTTGGTCCTTCCTTGCATTAATGGCCGCGCGGCGAGAGGTACGCGAGCCAGCGCGTCTCGAGCTTGCGGAACGCCCAGATGAGCGTGAACACGACGATGGCGTACAGCACGGCCGCGATGCCGTAGGCCTGGAACGACATGTACGTCGCGGAGTTGACGTCGCGCGTGACCTTCAGGATGTCGGGCACGGTCGCGGTGAACGCGAGCGTCGTCGCGTGCAGCATCAGGATCACTTCGTTGCTGTAGCTGGGCAGCGAGCGGCGCAGCGCGGACGGCAGGATGATGCGCGTATAGAGCTTGAAGCGCGACATCCCGTACGCCATCCCGGCCTCGATCTCGCCGGCCGACGTGGCCTTGATCGCGCCCGCGAAGATCTCGGTCGCATACGCGCATTCGTTCAGCACGAACGCGAGCAGCGTGCAGTTCATCGCGTTGCGGAAGAACGTGTCGAGCAGCACGTGGTTGTGCACGACCTGCAGGCTGTAGATGCCGGTGTAGCACATCAGCAGCTGCACGTAGAGCGGCGTGCCGCGGAACACGTACGTATAGAGCCACACCGGGCCGGAAATCCAGCGGTTCGACGACGCGCGCGCGATCGCAAGCGGCACCGCCAGCGCGAAGCCGAACGCGATCGACACGACCAGCAGCCACAGAGTGATCGCGAGGCCGCTGAAGCGATAGCCGTCGGTGTAGAGATAGTTTTGCCAGTACTGGCTGATGAGTTCGATCACAGTGCGAGCCTCCGGACGCCGACGGAATAACGCTTCTCGAGGTGGTGCAGCACGACGTTCGACACCGTCGTGATCGCAAGGTAGATCGCGCCCGCCGCGAGCGTGAAGAAGAAGAAATCGAGCGTGCTCTTGCCGGCATCCTGCGACGCCTTCACGACATCGGCGAGGCCGATGATCGACACCAGCGCGGTGGCCTTCACGAGCACCTGCCAGTTGTTGCCGATGCCCGGCAGCGCGAAGCGCATCATCTGCGGGAACAGGATCCGGTGGAACACGCGCCAGCCGCTCATCCCGTACGCGAAGCCCGCTTCGAGCTGGCCGCGCGGCACCGCGAGAAACGCGCCGCGGAACGTCTCGGTAAAGTACGCGCCGTAGATGAAGCCGAGCGTGATGACGCCGGCGACGAATGGATCGATGTCGATCTGATCCCAGCCGAGCGCGTCGGTCGCCATGTTCAGCAGGATCTGGATCCCGTAGAACAGCAGCAGCATCAGCACGAGATCGGGCACCGCGCGGATCAGCGTCGTATAGAACGTGCCGATCCACCTGAGCACGCGGTTGGTCGACAGTTTCGCGGCCGCGCCCGCGAGGCCCAGTATCAGTGCCGCGGCGAGCGACAGCACCGCGAGCTTCACGGTCTCGACCGTGCCGGCCCACAACAGCGGGCCAAATCCTTGGAAGATCATGTCAGCATTTCCAGAAAGACCGGCGGCGCGGCGCGGCACGCGCCGCGTGCGCCGCGCAGGCGTCAGCCGCCGTAGACGTCGAATGCGAAGTACTTCTTCTCGAGCTTCTTGTACGTGCCGTCCTTGATGATGTCGGCGATCGCGTGGTCGATCTTCGCCTTCAGGTCGGCGTCGTCCTTGCGCAGGCCGATGCCCGCGCCGTTGCCGAGCGTCTTCGGATCGTCGATGTCCTTGCCGGCGAATTCGAAGTTCGCGCCGCGCGGCGTCTTCAGGAAGCCGAGGTCGGCCTGCACCGCATCCTGCAGCGCGGCATCGAGGCGGCCGGACATCAGGTCCTGGTACACGCCGTCCTGGTTCTGGTAAGACACGATCTGCACACCCTTCGGCGCCCAGTAGGCCTTCGCATAGGTTTCCTGGATCGTGCCCTGCTCGACGCCGACCGACTTGCCCTTCAGCGATTCGGCCGTCGGCTGCAGGTGCGCGCCCTTCTTCGAGACGAGCCGCGTGGGCGTGTTGAACAGCTTGTCGGAGAACGCGATCTGCTCGGCGCGCGCCGGCGTCATCGACATCGACGACAGCACGCCGTCGAACTTCTTCGCCTTCAGCGCCGGGATCATCCCGTCGAAGTCGTTCTCGATCCATACGCATTTCGCCTTCAGGCGCGCGCAGATCTCGTTGCCGAGATCGACGTCGAAGCCGACGACCTTGCCGCTTGCGTCCTTCGATTCGAACGGCGGATAGCTGGCGTCGACGCCGAACCGGATCGTCGACCAATCCTTGGCGTGGGCACCCACCGCGATACACGCGAGGGCAATACTGAGGGCGAGTTTCTTCATGGCGTTCCTGTCATAGGCGAACTGGGCACGGGCCCGTCGGGCGTCGCCGCCGCGAACCCTTCCAACCCGGAAGCCGTCATCTAGACGGCACCCCAAGTTGTACATACAACTTTGCCTTTTGTCGGGCACCCCCAGCAATCCGTGTTTATCTCTAGTCGCCTAAAAAGCGCCGTATCGGCACGTGATTCCCTTATATTTCAATCAACTACGCTTACATCCCGCTGTAATCGAGCTTTCATGCGACGATTCCGACCTTCTCGGCCGCGCGCTCATTTGTCTATACTTTTCCGCTCACTGTGCGCGCGCGCCTTGTGGTCAACGTGCGCCGGAACCACGCCTCTGCGCGATTTCCCGTGTGGATAAGTGCCGAAATAATGGGGATCATGCGTCGATGGCCGGGCGGATGCCGCATCGAACCCGGTACACTCCGCCCGGCCCCCGCACGAAGGCCGGACTGCGACGGCACGCGGCCGCCGTCACTTGAACAGCAATGCAATGACCACACCGATCTATCAGGAAATCAAGGACTTCATCCTCGCGCGCATCCATGCGGGCGAGTGGGCGGAAGGCGACCAGGTGCCGTCGGAGAACGAGCTCGCGCGCGAATTCAACGTCGCGCGGATGACGGTCAACCGCGCGCTGCGCGAGCTGACGGCCGAACAGGTGCTCACGCGCACGCGCGGCTCCGGCACGTACGTCGCGTCGCCGAAATACGAATCGACGCTGGTCGCGATCCGCAGCATCTCGGATGAAGTCGCCGCGCGCGGCCATGCTTATCGGGCGCAGGTGCTGGAGGTCGGCGCTGCCATCGCCGACGCGCAGCTCGCCGACGAACTGCGGCTCGACACGGGCAACCCGATCTTCCATTCGCGCGTGCTGCACTTCGAGAACGACACCCCCGTGCAGCTCGAGGAACGCTGGGTCAATCCCGCCTGCGCGCCCGAATACGCATTGCAGGACTTCACGACGACGACGCCGAACCAGTACCTGACGCGCGTCGCGCCACTTCAGCGTGTCGAATACCGGATCGAGGCCGCGATGCCCGATGCGCCGACGCGCCGCCACCTGACGATGGACGAACGCGAGCCCTGCCTGCTGCTGCATCGGCGCACGTGGTCGCAGGGAATGGTCGCGTCGGTCGCGAATCTATGGCACCCGGGCAGCCGCTACCGGTTCACCGGGCATTTCTGACGCGCGGCTGGCGCGTTCATTGCGCGCCGGGGCGCCCCCAACGCTCGATCGCGTCGACCGCGAGACGCAACCCGTCCTCCTGCCCGAGCCGCGTACCGAGTGCGGCGGCCCGCGCCTGCGTGTCGGCGCGCGCCGCGAACGCGATCGCGCGGGCGAACGCGGCGGCGTCCACGCGGCGCCCGGCCACCGGCGCATCGGCCACACCGAGCCGCTGCAGCCGGTTCGCCCAGAAGAACTGATCGCCCGCGAACGGCACGACGACCGACGCAATGCCCGCCCGCGCGGCCGAATGCGTGGTGCCCGACCCGCCGTGGTGGATCGCCATCGATACATGCGGAAACAACCCGTCGTGCGGCGCCTCGCCGATCACGCACACGTGCGCGGGCAGCATCGACGCGTCGATGCCGCTCCAGCCCGGCTGGAACAGCGCACGCCGGCCGTTGAGCGCCCGCACCAGCGCGTCGACCATTGCGGCCCGGTCGAACCCGGCCATGCTGCCGAAGCCGATATACACGGGCGGATCGCCCGCTTCCAGAAAGGCCGCGAGCGCGGGCGGCGGCGTCCACGCGGGCGCGTCGATACGCCACTGACCGCACGCCAGCACATTCGGCGGCCAGTCGGCCGGATCGGACAGCAGCACGGGCGACACGCCGTACAACATCGGATGATCGGTCCACACGCGCCGGCGCGGCGGCAGTCCGCACACGCTGGCGCGCGCCGCATTGGTCGCCTTCCGGAACGCCTGCCACAGCAGCGCGTTCACGAACCGGTGGCTGGCGCGATTCAGCCAGCGCGGCGCCTTGCCGGGCGGCAGGAACGGTGACGCGAACGCCGCGGTCGGCGTGATCGGGATCATCCCCGCGCCGATCGCCGGCACGCCGCGATACTCGGCGACCGACAGCCCGACGAACGACGCCAGCCCCGACACGAGGATCGCATCGCACCCGGCCGACGCATCCGCGACTTCGCGCATCCACGCAGCCGTATTCGCATTCGCGATCGCCGCGAGCGCCTTCGACGTGTCGTTGAAGCCGCCGCGCCCGCGCACCGCATCGGACAACGCGCCATCCGGCGCGATCGCCGCGCGGATATCGCCGGACAACGGCGCGCACGGCACGCCGAGCGCGGCGGCCGAACCGAGCGTCGCGGCGTCGGCCAGCAACCGGACCTCATGGCCGGCCGCCATCAGCGCGCAACCCAGCGCCGCGAGCGGGCGCGTGTCACCTTCGGTGCCGTAGGTGGCAATGACGAGCTTCATGCGTGACTCCTCGCGCACGGCGAGAACGAGTGGATTCAAAAAAGTGAACGTCGTATACTAATGCAATTCGTACACTTTCCGTCAATCCCCGAGCCATGCCGATGACGACCGACGATCCGGGCCGCCGCGCGCGCAAGCGCATCCAGATGCTCGCGCACCTCGCCGCCACCGGCGCACGCCTGTTCGATGCGCACGGCTACGACGCCGTCACGATGGAGCAGATCGCCGCGCAGGCCGACGTCGCGAAACGTACGCTGTACAACCACTTCCCGACGAAGGAAGCCGTGCTCGCGCACTGGCTCGAAGGCGAACTCGCACGCGACCTCGCCCATCTTGAGCGCGACATCGCGCGACGGAAAAGCTTCGCGTCGCGAATCGCCTGCGTGCTCGATGCGTCGGCCGCGTGGTGCGAACAGCATCCGGTGTACCTGCTCGCGTACCTGCGGCATCGGTTCCTGAGCATCGGCGCGGTGCAAGCCGAAAGCGGGACGGAGAACAGCAGCGACATCGCGCTCGTGTGGCAGCAGCTGATCGCGGCCGGCCAGGAGGCGGGCGAACTGAACCCGGCGCTGGCGGCCGGCCAGCTCGCCACGTGGTTCCATCATCTGTATCTCGCGGCGATGCTGCGCTGGCTGACCGTGCCGGGGTTGTCGCTGAAACGGGAATTCCAGTCGGTCGCGAAGCTGTTCGTCGAAGGCGCGCAAGCGAAGCCGTGAGCGGCCGCCGCGGTCCGATACGAACGCGTGCCACATGCGCGCGACGCGCCGAGTGCCGCGCGACACGCGTTCACGGCGCGCAGGCGACGCTCGGTCAGGAAGGTGCGTGCGCATCGAATGTGCGCCACGCCGCGCGCGCTGACCGGCGATCTGCTGCGCCACCAGGAATGGCTGCTGCCCTGCACGACGTGCGACACGCAACCGGCCCACGCGTCGCCCGGGGCACGCGAGGACCGCTGATTGCGTCGCGCGATGCGCAGGATTTTTACAACGAATGATCAGACGGGATGCCAAATTTCCCGCGCGGCAGTATGCTGGTGTCGTACGGCCGCGCACGATGCATCGGGCAATCCCCTAGTCCGCACGTCGTCGCGCTGCCGTCGCGCCCGCAATCATGCGTTGCAAGGAGGGCTTCGTGATGGCTACGACACATCAGCACTTCCACCTCGAGCTACGGCACGCCACCGCGCCGACGTATTTCATCAGCTACCTGTTTCCCGCCTTGCTGTTCGTGTACGAACTGCTGCGCGTCGGCCAGTGGATCCGCGATCACGGGATGCAATTCGCCGCGTTCAAGCAGATGGGTTACGAGTATCTGCTGATGCTGCTGTTCGTCGGGCTGCAGATCGTCGTCGAGGCGATCTTCCTGCTCGGCGCCGCGATGCGCAGTGACCATCGCGATTTCGAGCACCGCCTGCCGAACGTGGTCCTCGGCATCGGCTGCTCGATCGCGCTGCTCGCGATCGATCTCGCGATCCAGCTGGCGTTCTGAGCACCGGCGGGTTCGGTCCGCCGGTCGCATCAGGTTGGCAGGTTCAGGCGGGCGCGTCGCGCAGCAACGTCGCCACCGCCGCGAGTACGGCGTCGGTCCGCTCGCGATGCGGCATGTGCCCGCATCCGTCGAGCAGCAGGAACGACGACGGCCCCGCGACGCGCGCGGCGATCCGCTTCGGATGCACGTCTGACCCGTATTCATCCTGCTCGCCATGAATCGCGAGCGTCGCGCAGCGCACGCGCGGCAATTCGTCGTCGAGACTCCAGCCGCGAAACGCCGGCGACAGCCACGTGTCGACCCACGCACGCAGCACCCATTCGGCCTTGTCGCCGTGATAGCGCGCGAGCCGGTCGAGCTGGCCGGGCGCATCGAACTGCTGCGCCGCTTCGCGAATGCCGTCGCGCGTGCGATCCTCGACGAACGCCTGCGCGGCGACCGTCACCAGCGCGCGGCAACGCGCCGGATACGCGGCCGCGCACCCGACCGCCATGCCGCCGCCGACGCTGTGCCCGAACGCGACGAACACATCGATGCCGAACCGTTCGAGCAGCGCATGGAATCCGTGATCGGCCTCGTCGCGCACGAACGTCGCGGCGAGCTGCCCCGGATGACGATCGGACCGGCCAAAGCCCAGCCGGTCGTACGCGATCACGTCGCGCCGGGTCGCGCGCGCGAGCCGGGCGGGGAAGTCGCGCCATAGTTCGACGCAGCCGAGCGAATCGTGCAGCAGCACGATCGGTGCGGCCGGCCTAGGTGCGGCAGGCTCAGGTGCGGCAGGCTCGGGCGCGGCCGTTTCCCCTGCGGGCGCACCGCGCCAGCGCTTCGCGAAGAGACGCCCTTGCGGCGTCTCGACCCAGGTCTCCTCGGTCACGATGTCAGTCATGTTGTGTGTCGTCATCTGCATGAAGGCGGCCGCGCGCGGGCGTACCGCATCGAATGCCGACGATGGTGGCCCGGCGACGCGCGCGGCGTCAAGCAAGCCCCCACCGCCCGCACGCTCATTCGGGTTGCGGCGGCAGATACTCCATCTGCGACTCGTCGTAGAGCCGGTAGATCAGCGCCTGCATCGCGCGGATGTCCTCCGATTCATCGAGCATTCGCATGCTCATGATGATCGGCGACACGAGGTTCGGATCGTCGAGCGGCTTGTAGCTGATGTCGTCGCGCTTCAGGCCGTACACGCTGTGCGGCACGACCGACACGCCCTCGCCCATCGCGACGAGCCCGAGCGCGATCTGCAATTCGCGCGTCTCGTAGATGCGCCGCGGCTGCAGCGCGCGATCGTGGAATGCCGCGAGCACCTGGTCCGCATAGCTCGGCCGCGGCGCCTTCGGGAAGATGATCAGCGTGTCGTTCACGAGATCGTGCAGCGACAGCACGGGCTTCGCGCCGTCGAGCACGTGACCGACCGGCAGCGCGACGATCATCCGTTCCTCGCGCAGCACGACGCGCCGCACGCTCGGATCCTCGTGACGGATGCGCCCGAACCCGACGTCGATGCGCCCTTCCTTCAGCGCCTTGATCTGGTCCATCGTCGACATCTCGTGCAGGCTCAGCTCGACGGCCGGATACTCGCTGCGAAAGCGCCGGATGATCTTCGGCAGCATCCCGTACAGCGTCGAGCCGACGAAACCGACCGACATGCTTCGCTCGATCTTGCCGACCCGCTTCGTCATCGATTCGAGCTCGGTCGTCTGCGCGAGCAGCTGCACCGCATGCGAATAGAAGAACCGTCCCGCGTCGGTCAGCTTCAGCGGCCGCGCGTTGCGCTCGAACAGCGGCACGCCGAGCGCCTCCTCGAGCTGCTGGATCTGCCGGCTGAGCGGCGGCTGCGCGATGTGCAGGCGCTCGGCCGCACGCGTGAAATTCCGCTCCTCGGCAACCGCGACGAAGTAGCGGAGGTGTCTCAACTCCATGTTCGAACCCTCCCGGACAGGCCACGGACGTTCATTCGGCCCCCCGCGGATGCCCCGCGCGGATGCGTCCCGCGCCGGTCGCCCACGCTGGTCGCCCACGCTGGTCGCCCACGCTGGTCGCCCCGTGATCGCCTGATCCCGATGCCATGACGATACCTCACGGCGCGCCGATCCCGGCACGAGCAGCGTCGCGCTCGCACGCGCGTTGCGCACCGCGCAAAGCAAAACGGGAAGCCGCCAGGCTTCCCGTTCGTTCATCGACGCCGCGCCGCGGCATCGTCTCGGCCGTGCGTCACGCCTCGGTTGCGTACAGCGCATCGCGCTGCGCGTCGCTCAGCGAATCGAGCGGCACGTCCGGCAGCCGATAGCAGATCATCGCGCCGTACAGCTCGGCCAGGCAGTTGCTGCCGGCGTCGAGCGCGTAGCCGTCCTCGCCGTCCGGCGCCGGCGGATACACTTCACGCCACGCATTGATCGCGGCTTCGATTCGCACGATGGAAACGGGTCCGGCCTTCCGCTCGGCGGGTGATGCGCTCATGAATTCCTCTGGGTTGCCGCTCCGCGGGCCGTGCCGGCCCCGGCGGAACGATTGAAACGCCGGGCGCCGCCGGCCGCCGCAACAGGCGCGCGCCGGATGCCCGATCCGCGCCGCGCTCGTCGCGCCGGCCGGGCCGTGGCCCGGTAGGGTCGGGAAATATAACCGGCTTTGACCCCGGGCAGGGGAAAGCCGACAAAAAAAACGGGAAGCGCGCGGCTTCCCGTTTCATCGCATCTCGCGCGGCCGTGTGCCGCACCAACATCAGCCCGCGGTTTCGCGGTTCGCCACACGCTCCACCTGCGCGCCGCGGTTCGCGGCCACCCACGGCGCGATTTCCATATCTTCGTAGCGCACGAAGCGGCTCTTGTTCAGGAACCGGTAGCCGAGCCAGACGACGAGGAACAGCGGGATGCCGACGTAGGTCGCGGCCACGCCCGCCCAGTCGATCCGGTTCGCGAGGAACGCCTGATAGTCCTGCCCCAGCGCGATCACGAGACACAGCACGAACGCGAACAGCGGGCCGAACGGGAACCATTTCGACTGGTACGGCAGCTGGTCGACGCGGTAGCCCTGCTTCACGTAACCCTTGCGGAACCGGTAGTGGCTGATCGCGATGCCGAGCCACGCGATGAAACCGGTCATGCCCGACGTGTTCAACAGCCACAGGTACACCGTCTTGTCGCCGTACAGCGACGTGAAGAAACACAGCGCGCCGACGGCCGTCGTCGCGTACAGCGCATTGCGCGGCACGCCGCCCGGCGACAGCTTCACGAACAGCTTCGGCGCGCGGCCTTCCGTCGCGAGGTTGTAGAGCATCCGCGTCGACGCGTACATGCCCGAATTGCCGGCCGACAGCACGGCCGTCAGGATCACCGCGTTCATCACGCCGGCCGCGAACGCGAGGCCCGCGTGGCGGAACACGAGCGTAAACGGGCTCACGCCGATGTCGGTCACGTCGCTCTTCAGCAGGCTCGGGTCGGTATAGGGAATCAGCACGCCGATCACGAAGATCGCCAGCACGTAGAACAGCAGGATGCGCCAGAACACCTGGCGCACCGCGCGCGGGATCGTCGTGCGCGGGTTCTCCGATTCGCCGGCCGCGACGCCGATCAGCTCGGTGCCCTGGAACGAGAAGCCCGCGATCATCGCGACGCCCATCAGCGCCGGCAGGCCACCCGCGAACGGCGCGTCGCCGATCGTCAGGTTGCCCCAGCCGTTGCCCGGCGCGCCCTTCAGAATGCCGAAGATCATCAGCAGGCCGACGCCGATGAACGCGACCACCGTGACGACCTTGATCAGCGCGAACCAGTATTCGGCTTCGCCAAAACCGCGAACGGTCAGCGCGTTGAGCAGGAACATCACGGCGAGGAACGCGGCGCTCCACCAGACGCCCGGCACATCCGGGAACCAGTAGTGCATCACGAGCTGCGCGGCGACGAGTTCGACCGCGATCGTCACGGCCCAGTTGTACCAGTAGTTCCAGCCGAGCGCGAAGCCGAAGCCTTCGTCGACGTATTTCGCGCCGTAGGTCGCGAACGAGCCCGACACCGGCATGAACGCGGCCATTTCGCCGAGGCTCGTCATCAGGAAGTAGACCATCAGGCCGATCAGCATGTACGCGACCATCGCGCCGCCGGGGCCGGCCTGGGAAATCGATGCGCCGGACGCGACGAACAGGCCCGTGCCGATCGAGCCGCCGATGGCGATCATCGTCAGATGGCGCGCCTTCAGCGCGCGATGAAGCTTGGGTGGGTTCGCGGGCGAACCGGGTTGGTCGGAATTCGGAATTGCGGACATAAACGAGACGAACGTTGAGCGGGCCGGCATCCGGAGCCGGCGCATGCGGGATCGGGGTGCGCCGCCTGCGATGCATTCGATGTGGCCCCGATACGCGTTGCGCGCCGGGCGCGTGCGGCGAAGCGCGGATTCTACCTGATTCGTCATCAGGATCGCGTGGGTCCGAACGCCCGCGCCGCCGCGGGCAGACCCCGCGGAATCAACGGGTTGGATGCGGCACGAGCGGCAACACGCCGCTCGCGGCCGCGTGCATCTGCACGTCGAAAGCCATATTTCGCCGGCCGGTTATCCGTCATGCCGAGTCGCGCCCTGCGTAATCGGCTTCAGCACCCATGCCGATGCCGCATTAAAGCGACAAATCGATCGATATACACGTCAATAATCAGACAAAATGCCCGACACTGACGATTGATTCAAATCAAAATCGTCCGCGAGGCGTGCAGAATGATGCGAGACCGCAGGGAACCGACATTTTGCGCATGCATGTTTGCGTCGCGCGGCCAGCTTCAAGATTTCGCGAGATAATACGGGTTAATTCGAAATATTCAGCGCGCGGACCCCTCGACACACAAATATCCGCCGCCTGCGCCCCCGAGGATGAATTCATACCCGCTGCCCGCTACGCTGCGCCGCCATACCGCGTCGGCCGTGGCCCGCATTCTGTCGCCGCGCGGCGTACTCGTCGCGGGCATCGTGCTGCTGCTGTTCAGCTGGGGACTCTCGACGTCGCTTTTAATCGAAGCACGCCACGACGCGTATGACCATGCGGTCGAAAATGCGCGCAACCTGATGCTGCTGATCGAGCGCGATATTTCCCGCAATATCGAACTGTATGATCTGTCACTGCAAAACGTCGTCGACGGTCTCGCCGATCCGGAACTGATGGCATTGCCGCCGCGCCAGCGTCACCGGCTGCTGTTCGACCGCGCCGCGACCGGCGCGTATCTCGGCGCCATTTTCGTGATGGACCCGCACGGCAATATCGTGATCGATTCGGCCACGTCGCCGCCGCGGCAAGGCAATTTCGCCGATCGCGAATATTTCACCGTGCATCGCGACCGGCTTGCGCAGGGCCTCTACATCAGCCGGCCCTATGCGTCCCGGCTGCGCGGCGGCGCACTGACGATCGCGCTCAGCCGCCGGATCATCCAGGCCGACGGCACGTTCGGCGGGATCGTCGTCGGCACGCTGAACATCGACTACTTCCGCGCGCTGCTCGACGGCCTCGCGGTCGGCAAGCACGGCAGCGCCGCGGTCATCGAGGACAACGGCGCGCTCGTGTCCCGCCTGCCGTACGATGCGCGCGTGGTCGGCCTCGATCTGCACAACTCCCCGCTCTTCATCGAGGCCCAGCGCCGCAGCGAAGGCGTGCTCACGGCCGTCGGCGCGATCGACGGCGTGCGCCGCATCTATGTTTACAAGCATCTCGCGAATCTGCCGCTGGTCGTCGACGTCGCGCCCGCCGAGACCGACATCTACGCACCGTGGCGCCATCGCGCGATCTGGACTGCCGTGCTGATGAGCCTGTTTACCGCGTTCATCGCGTGGGGCTCGCTCGCGCTGTCGCGCGAACTCAAGCGCCGGCAGATCGCCGAGTCGAAGCTGTACCGGCTCGCGCACACCGATTCGCTGACCGGCCTCGACAACCGCGGCACCTTCGACGCGGTGCTCGCGAAGGAAGCGCAGCGCGCATCGCGCAGCGGCCGCCCGCTGTCGGTGCTGTTCGTCGACGTCGATCATTTCAAGGCGTTCAACGACTACTACGGCCACCTTGCCGGTGACGACGTGCTGCGCCGCGTCGCGCAATCCGCGTCGCGCTGCCTGCGTCGCGACAGCGACCACGTCGCGCGCTACGGCGGCGAGGAATTCGTCGTCACGCTGCCCGACACCGATGCGCGGGGCGCGGCGACCGTCGCCGAGGCGATTCGCCGCGCGATCTCCGGGCTCGACATCGCGCACGGCCGCAGCCCGTACGGCCACGTGACGACGAGCATCGGCACCGCAACCGCCACCGGCGGGCGCGTGAACGCCGCGGCGCTGCTGCGGCTGGCCGACGAAGCGCTGTACCGCGCGAAGTCCGGCGGCCGCAATCGCGTGTCGGACGCCGAGGCGAGCACGGCCGACGCGTGACGCGGATCGGAAGAGCGTCGGGTAGGGGAAGAGTGGCTCCGCCTGTGTAGATTCTGGTGGGTCCGCGTGTGTTAAAAAA
>NZ_VWWG01000149.1:0-15392 GCF_011753085.1 Burkholderia sp. Tr-862 | reverse complement strand
AGCGTGTCGCCGGCGTCGACGTCGACCTCGACGGCCGCGCCGATCGACGCCGCGTGGCGCCGCAACCAGGCGACCAGCACGCGCGCACGGCCGACGCCGACGCGCGGCACCGATCGCCACCACTGGCCGCCGCGGCGGTTCACGAACGCCACGAGCTCGCCGAGCGTCCGGATACCCTCGTCTTCCAGGCGTGCGGCGACGAGCGAGCGGAACCAGCGGCCGACCGGATGTTCGGCCCGTGGCGTCGCGACCGCCCACTGCGCGGCGACCTGCTCGATCAGCTGCAGCGACACGGGCGTCAGGCGCGGCTCGCCGTATTTCTCGATCGCCGCCTGCAGGTGGGATTGCAACACCGGCGAACCGTCGCGCAGCGCGGCCGCGACCAGGTCGTCGCGCATCGTGCGCAGCAGCTGCGCGACGTCGACCGGCTCGGCCGCATCGCGATCGAAGTACAGTCGCTCGATCGTCTCGATCGGCAGGCCTTTCACGCGCGCGCGCAGCGCCGTGAATTCGGTGCGGCTGTAGCTGCGTAAAGGCATCTGGGCCAACTGCTGGGGACGATTGGCCATCGTTCAGGCGGTCGCCGGTTGGGTTGCTGCACCAAAGGCCTCGGCCCACGACGCGTCCGTGACGGCATCGAGGGTTGCGATCGCCCTCGCGCGTGCCGCGTCGAGCGTTTCCGCCTCGCTATTCGGCACATGCCGGCCCGTGAGGACGTCGGACACGGCGTAGACCGGCACCGTATCAATCGGCAAGCCGACAATCGCGTGGATAGCCCACGTCCGGTCGCGGTGCTCGAACGGAATGCCGATCACCTCGACGTCGCCGGTCTGCATCGCGGCCGAGAACACGATCGCGTCGACGCGGCGAGGTGCCGGACGCGCCGGCGCTTTCTTGGAAGAGGAACGGGCCATGGGTTCAACTCCTGTACGGAATGGACACGTAGATTTCCGACATCCGCAGCTCGCCGAGAACCAGCGCGAGAAAATCGCCAGCGGCAGAAGGATGTTCGATGAAGGGCTGATCGTATGCGGGAGGAGGGAGAGAGACATCGAGCACCTGGCCGGCGGCGGTGCGCACCAACGAATGCGACACAAAGCGCTGCTGCGCGCCGTCTCCGCCGTCAGCCAACCAACCACGTACCGGCATGTCGTCTGGATGCAGCCGAAGCCATCGGTCGACCTGCTCGTGGCAATGATTCGGATTCGGCGCCCAATGCGCCAGCGCACCAGCGCCGGCATAACCGCTGATCGGCAATGCGCTCACATAGTCGCGCGCAATCGCGTCGATCAGTGTCGACGTTACGACGGACAGTGCGGCGGCTCGGTCGAATGCAACGTTCATGATCGACGACCCCGTCAGATTATTGCGCGGCCGGCTCGGCGAGCTTCCGCGATTGCACCGCGGTCTACTCGAGCGCCGTGATGTACCGATGGCATGGAACGCGCGTGAGCTGCGCGTCGTGAAGCACAAGCGCCGCCGCAATTGCCGCATGTTCCGCTTCGAAGAGCGTGAACCGCTGGTCGCGCTCAGCGCGTGCGACGCACGAATCGATCGCTGCATTGGCCTTCTCGAATACCGGTGCATGCGCGCCGTCGATTCGCTGCGCGATGTCGATGACGTTCGACAAGGTCGACAGCGATTCGATGCCGCCCTGCCCGGCAGCGAGGCAGGTCAGCGCGAGGTGATGCTTGAGCGACAGTCTTCGGACCTGGTCACCCGGCAGCGGCAGCAACTGCGCCTTGGAGAGCGGGCGGCGCCCCTTCATTGATCACCTCGCATCGGTGCAAGGGCGAAAGAGGACGGTCGAGGCGTGGCGGCCGCATGATCGCCTGTCGAATGGACGACCGGAGTCTCGCTGGCTGGCTTGTCGAACCATGCCTGCTTGACGTTGGCCGCTGCTTGTATCGCGGTCGCAACCGCCGCAAACCCACCCAGAATCATCACCTTGCGCTGCAGCGCTTGGCTGTGCGCGTGTCGGCGTTCGTCGGTCATGTATTGATCGAGCACGCGAACCGCGTCCGGACGCATGCGGTAAGCGGTGTCTCGTTGCACGACTTCCACCAGCCCTTCGGCATCCAATACCCGGACCAGCGCGCGAATGCGCTGGAGCACTTCTTCGGCTTCCGGATGGCGGATCCAACCGCGCTGATACAAGAGGGTGGTGATCATCACGGGGTCGATCGTGCGCTCGTCGTTCTCCATCGACAGCCTGACGATCGCCTGCAAAACGTCCATGCGCTCTTTGCGTTCCAACTGGCGCCGGTTAAATCGACTCTCCCGCCGCTCCTCTCGGCGTGCCACTCGCTTGTAGTAGCCGGTTCGAACCTTCAGCCAGAATCGGAACGGGTCGCGCTCGACAAATTCGAAGCGGCGGAGATAGTAGACGAAGGTCGATTTCGCCCGCACGGCACGTGCGATCGGAATATCGACAACGTCGTTCTGGTATCGATCGTCGCGCCACGGCCGACCGAGTACACCGGTCGACGACAGGCCTGCGATCAGCACGTCGCCCTCCGGGTCGATACCATCGAGTCCCGCATAAAAGTAGTCGCGCCTGTTGAGGCGCTCGTCACCCGACAGCGGGATTCGGTCGGGCGACGGCGCCTTCAGCACGACCTCGATTGCCTTGCGCAGCCACAGTTCTGTTGGAAACATAGTTGGAATTTGTTTAGCGCGCGCAGACTCGCCACACTGGGTGATTGAACTGGCTCCGCCGCTGTTCGGCCGACGGCGTTCCGACGTGGTTCGCGTCGCGCATCACCGGCCTCGCTGGGCGTCCTCAAGCATGGCGACGACCGCGGGGGTGCGCAGGGCCGCGCCGAGGACGACATAGTCCGGATGGTCGCCGCGCGTCTCCGAAAACACGCACTCGCTGGCCAAACCCATCGCGAACGCCATCGCCTGCGCCGGGGTGCTGTGGTCGAGCACCGTGCTGGCCACGACGTCGGCGATCACCGCCTGCTCGTGCGGCGCCGGCGCACGACCCAGTTTCGGCTTGACGGCTTCGCACACGCCCGTGGCGACCAGGCTGATCAGGTCGATGCGCGGCAGGTAGGCCGCCAGCTGCTCGGCCATACCCTCCTCGAGCGCCAACGTGAAGCCCTCGCGGAATAGCGGCGCACGGTCATATGCGATGCGCAGGCAGCGCATTTCGTGCGCGTCGACTGCGATGTCGGCCAGCCGGAACTCATGCCGAACGTCGTACGCCTCCAGGCGCACATTCCGATCGTCCCCGGTCAGCGCGGGGCGCGCCAGCACGCTGACGATCACGGTGGGCGAACCGAGCGAGTCGGCCGAGCTGACCGGGATCAGCTGGATGATGTAATGCGGACCTTCGAGTGAGACGCCGGCCTGCAGGCGCTGGACTTCGATCATGGAGGGTTTCCTCATTTTGTGTTGGTCAATACTGTCGTGGTCACAGTCGTTGCGGCCCGGCACCGGAATCACGCTGGTCCGGCGGGTGCCAAGGCGGCCGGGTCGCCGTCGGCCGCGCCGAGTCCGATGGGTGCGCGACCCGGCACCCGTCGCGCGTTTTGCGCCGCGATCCAATCCGGGGCATCGTTGGTCGCGACGAACAGGCTGCGAGCCGTCTGGCCTCGCTGGCGATAGCTGCCGAGCTCGACCCCACCGAAGAACTTCATCTGCCATAAGGTGATGCGCGGATTCGTGCGCAGATACACGCCACGGTACTCGAACACCCCATTACCGATCGTGTGGTCGACGCGGCCCCCAGCCTCGCAGCGCGCCATCATGTCTTCGAACGTCGCCAGCCCCGCTCCCGTAAACATGTTGGCGGACGCCACCGCATGCGGGGCAATCTGGAGATGCCAGTGGTGCCACGCGAGCCCGAACGCGATGTAGCTGCACAAGATGGCCAACTTCTCCCCGTCGAACGGCACCGACATGCCGGTGGCCCAGCTGCCGTCAGGCTGTCGGATCTGGCGATCGCGCTGCCCCACAGCCAACTCGCGGCGCAACGCGTCGTTCTTGGCCAGTCGCGGACCGAGCTGCGCGGCGAGCGCCTCGCTCACATCGGCATGCACGCCCCCCATGAGCAACACGGACAGCACGTAGTGTTCGAGGCGCGACTTCGCGGTATTGCATTCGTGGCAGGCCGGCACCTTGGGCAGGTTGTCGCGCCCGGCAAGGAGAAAAAACTCGCGCGCGATCACGTGGTCCGCCGTATTCGCGCCTCCCTCCAGCCCGCAGTACACGCAGGTCTTGTTCCGAAATCGCTTGCTGCCCAAGTCGACGCTCCTGGCGAAAAAATTTGCTCAGCTGCGCGGTGCGCGCTGCTCGAGGCTGGTACTTCACGGCACGCAGCGGGCCGCGGCCGGTCGGTTCACTTGGGAGCGCGACCCACGAACAGGCTGCCGCAGTGCGCGCAGCGATAGACGTAGTCGCCGCTGTCGGAGAGGATCGATGGCGAGTAGCCGCTCGCGTCCGCGCGGTGCATGCCGAGCCAACAGATGAGCCGAGTGAACATGCGGTGCTCCTTTTCAGTGAGGGCCGCCCGCCCTTCGCGGGCGGGCGGGAACGTCAGTGTAGGCCCGTCATCAACCACACGAGCTTGCACGTCCAGTACACCAGCGCGACGCTGGCCGCTGCGCCGCGCAGCATGAGAACCACCGTTTCAAGTTTCATATGAGCACCTGGGCTCGTCGTTAAGGTGCCCATCACAGGTGTTCAACTTTGCGCTAAGCGCCGGCCTGCCCGATCTTCATGTGCCCGCAAACCAAGGGTTTACCCCTATCTAACCGAGGCATAATCCGACCCTGGGGCATTTTAGACCATTAAACGCAATGCCGATAAGCGGAGTTATCGGCATTGACGGTGCGCCAAAAAAAAAACGGGCCAACCGGCCCGTCCTGGTTACATCGCCTTGCGCCATTCCGGCAGTTCCGGCGTCACCCGCGCGCTCGGCCGCCGGGCCGCCGCGCGCAGCTGCGCCTTGCCGGCCGCCGTCAGCGGCGCCGGCTTCTGCTTGCGCTGGGACACGCGCACGACGACCTTCACCGCGGCCGTCGTCGGCGCAGCTTTCTTCAGCGGTTTCGTCACGTGGCTCATATCAACTCCTTGTCCAGCAGATAGTCTAGCAGCTTTGCCCACGACCGGCTGTCGGCACCGAGGTCAAATTCCATCAGCCGCTGCGAGCCGTGGTCCGTCCACCACATCGCGTCGACCTCCAGCAGATCCTGCACGGTCTGGCAGGCGGCGAACGCCGGGATGCCCTGCTCGGCCGCCTCGAGCGGCGCATCGAAGCCCAGCTTCGGCCAGTAGCGGTAGCCGATCATATGCGGGTCGTACCCTTGCCCTCCCCCCGCGATCAGCGTGATCCGGCGGTAGCCCAGGCGGTGCGCGGTCATCGCGCACAGCGCGAAAGCCACCGTGCCGAGCCAGTCCGGCGCCTGGTGCCGGAGAAACAGGTGATCGATGTGCAGCGCCTGGGCCACCGCCGGCTCGGCGGCGTCCTCCCCGTCATCGCCGCCCTCGCCGAGATACAACGACATTCCGTCGTCCGCGTCCTGGTACACGCCGATGCGGTTCTTGTGCGGGTGTTGCAGGATGGCCGGCTGGACCGACGTGAAGTACACGCCCGGCGGCGCCTCGTCGGGCCCTACCCGGTACTCGGCCTGCTCGTGGACGCGCGCGTCCGTAAAGATCATCAGCAGCTGCGCATACTCGGGGCTGGTGAGCTCGAAGTCGTCGAACTCGACGAGGGTCGCCGCATCGAACACGGTGCCGTCCTGCCGGAACGCGCCCGACAGATACTGCCGGACGAGATCGGACGCCTGCAGCCGATCATAGGCAGCCTGCAAGACGCGATCGAAGAAGTCGGTACGGGGCAACGCCATGTTGTCGTTTAGATTCGGAAAAGCAGATTGTAGCGGCACTAGCACTGGTCGAAGTTCTGCAAATACCTCGGAGGGCTGGTGCGGCCGCCCCTCCCTCTTCGCGCGGAAGGCCGCGAAAGAGCGACTGTTTGCCCCGACCAAAGATACCAGATGGATATCTACTAGATATCCGAAAGATACCTGACAGCTTCATCATTGGTATCTGGTAGCTATCGGATAGCTATCGGATATCAGGTAGCTATCGGATACCTCTTTGATATCGGGTAGCTATCTGATATCTTTCGGCTATCGGATAGCTACCCGATACCAGATAGCTACATTTCAGCTATCCGATAGCTATCGGATAGCTTCTTGATATCTGGTAGCTACCAGATATCCTTCTACTGCACATAGGAGATTTTGCGATGCCGGTTATCGTGTTTGTTAGTCCGAAAGGCGGAGTCGGCAAGACGACTTCTGCGTTGGTTCTGGCCGATCAGCTCGCCCGTAGCACGGATGTATCCGTCATCGACGCTGATCCCAACAAACCGATCGCCATGTGGGCGAACGGAGGTGCAAAGCCGGAACGGATGACCATCATTTCGGATGCGGATGAAGAAAACATCATCGACAAGATCGAGGCGGCAGCAAGCCAGACCCCATTCGTGATTGTCGACCTGGAAGGTACAGCGGCGAAGATTGTGATCTTGGCTGTCAGCCAAGCAGATCTGATTGTGATTCCAATGCAGGGGTCGCAGCTCGACGCATCGCAGGCGTCTCGTGCGCTGAAGGTCGTTGAGCAACAGGAGAAAATGTCGCGGCGGAAAGTTCCGTACGGAGTCTTGTTAACGCGCACCAGCCCGATCATCCGCACGCGCACAATGAAGCACATCAGTAGCTCGTTCTCGGAGGCCGGCATTGAGCTATTCAATACGGAACTGAACGAGCGAGAAGCATTCAAGGCGATGTTCTCGTTTGCGTTGCCGCTTTCAGATCTCGATCCGAGCGACGTTTCGAACCTCGATAAAGCAGTGATCAACGCAGAGGAATTCGCCAATGAGGTCGTTGAGAAGTTGCGCGAAGGGATGGCACCTTCGCAGGAGGTAGCGTGAAATGGCTGAACGCAAGAACCCGCTTGATTTGAGCGGCTTCACGCCGCGACCAGCTGCATCTAGCAGCCGTCCCGCGCCCGAGGTTGTCGACCAGATCGCTGCAGAGACCGGATTTCCAAGCAGACAACCTTTGGGCGCGCCGGTGGCCGACACTCCGCCGACGAAGGCGGTCAGCAAGGCTACTCGAGCCAAACCATCAGATACATCCCCACGCCAAGATAATCGGCGCCGAACCGGCCGAAACGTGCAGAAAAACGTGAAGTTGACTGCCCAAGGAGTCGCGGATCTGGAAGCAGAGGCAAACCGCTCGAAGGAAACCTTCGGGGAAGTGCTCGAGCGCGGGATTGCGGCAATTCGGCGACTGCGCGAGATGGGCGTGGACGACTATTACGAATGATACCTAATAGCTATCTATCAGGTATCTGGTAGCTACCAGATACCTGATAAGTGACTTCTGCCGGCACGCCATGAAGCGAAGCCCTCCTTGCTGGTATTTGCTGGCCAGGCCAGGCTGATAGCGAGCGGCTGGCATCGCACAGAGGCGATAGTGGATTGCGGGAAGGCTGTTTACTGGCGGAAATGTCGTTGTGGGTATCGGCGGATCGTTACCCGGACGGTTGAATTTATTGCTATGTCTATCTCAGGAACAACACCTGGGGTTGCTTTAGAAAAACAACTACTTTAAAACCTTTAGCTCTCGCAGATCCTTGTCCCACCAGGCTTTCCGCACAATTCGGTCATCCTTTGTGGGGCAAAAGGTCGGTGTCTATGGGGCGGATCGGTCAGGGTTTATGGGGTGTGGTCAGGGTTTATGGGGAACCTCGTGTCAATCCTCGATTTTTCACTATAAATGACTGATTTGTAAAGATAATTTCACACCACATCACAATGCCGGCAGTCAAAAAGTCATCGTTTGTGGGGCAGAAAGTCATGGTCTGTGAGGGCGCTCGTGTACGGCCCAGATCGCGGTGACGCTTTGATCACGAAAGGTCATGGTTTGTGGGGCGATCGCCGGTCAGTTTGCGAGTGTTCACTTCCATATAACTCATTGAATTAACTGAATAAAGTTTACGCCAAAGCCAAAGGTCATGATCTATGGGGCGTAAGCGTAAGGCTCGTCTCGATCAAAAGGTCATCCTTTGTGGGGAAATGGAGCGCTCTGCACCGATGGTCAATTAGAAAGGTCATGGTTTGTGGGGTGCCTCGGGGTAACGCGCTTTTCTGCCTGAACAAGCGATCCATAGCCTCGTAAGGTCATGCTTTATGGGGCGAAGCCGCGACATAGCTGCGTCCTCGTTCGAAAAGTCATGGTTTGTGGGGCGACGCCCTCCGGCCGAACGCGCCGATCGTGTCCTCGCGCAGCTGAAAGTCATGGTTTGTGGGGGGCGTGGGGCGCGCCTCGGCGAATGGTCATGGTTTATGGGGCGATTCCAGCAAGGTCCTAGACGATGCTTGGTTCAGCCGTGTGAGAAGACGGCGCAGAGATATCTAAGGGTCATGGTTCATGGGGCAGTGTCGATCGGAAACGAAAGGTCACGGTTTGTGGGGCAGATTCCGAAAGGTCATCCCAATTCTCTTGCGAACATGACTTTATCGCCCTAGAATGCTCCTCAACCAATGAGGAGCCTATGGCCGTAGCAAAGCAAAGAACCGGTAGCGCTGTAGTAGCGAACGTGCCGTCGAGCGAACTTCGAAAGCACGTTGGTACGGTGCACGTCGGGGGGGATCTCGGGTTGCTTGGCCGAAAGTTGTCGAATGTCCTACTGCTGAACGCCTACGACAACCTGTTGAAGAAGTCGGTTCATGAGATTCCCGTTGGGATCATGAGCGAGATGCTGGGGTTCGATAGTAAGAACACGAGTGCACTCAAGGAAGCGCTCAAGAAGATCTCGACCACCCCGATTGAGTTCGATATCTTGCATGCGGCTGGGGATGAGGAGTGGGGGGTGACAACCCTTCTGAGCTCGGCGAACATTCGGAACGGGATCGTCACATACGAGTACAGCAGCGCACTCGCGAACAAGCTCGCGAACCCCGAAATCTACTTGCTCATCAACATCAACGTTCAAAAGCAGTTCAGTGGAGCGTATGCGCTCGCTTTGTATGAAAACTGCTTGCGATTCAAACGCACAGGGTCGACTGGTTGGATATCGGTCGACATCTGGCGAAAGCTTCTCGGCGCCGAAGCGTCAACATATGACGAGTTCAAACACTTCAACTCGGAAGTGATAAAAAAGGCGGTGAAGGAAGTAAACACTGTATCGAATATATTGATCACTCCGGAGTACGAACGACAGAACCGTCGTGTCGCCAAGATCCGTTTTTTGGTGGAGGACAATCCGCAGCGGTCGATGTACGACGAGAGTGATAGTGAGGAGCAGGCCGCGATCCGCGATTCTGAAACCTATCGTCGGCTCGTGAAGCTTGGTATCTCGGGCCGACTTGCTGTCGATTGGATCCAGCATGATCCAGATCGGGCGACGAAGACGGCCCAGTATGTAGAGCAGCAGATTCGGAACAAGAAGATTAAAAAGAATGCTGGCGGATACGCGCGCACGGTATTTGAAGGCGGGGGAGACATCGAGACAGTCGAGGTGATCGAGGAGTCCGCGCGGCGGGCGCAGAAGGCAGTGATCGATGAAGCAGAGGCGGCGGCAGATGCCCGGTCGAAGCTGATCGCAACCGCGATTCGCGGCCTGTCGTCGGACGAGCGGAGCGAGTTCGTGCGCCAATATGCAGCATCTGGCGGCGCCGTCGGGTCGTATGTCGAAGCAGAAGGGGCGTTCAAGAACGTTCTTGAGAAAACTGCGTTTACCGCATGGCTTGCGGGTAGGATCGGCGAAACGCTAGCGTAATTTGTATAACGCTAGACTAGACCAAACAGACAGCGTTAGATCTTGGGTGAACGCTTAGAAAGCGATTGATGCGCCAAGGGTCATGACGTATTGAAACAATAGTTTGCGGGGTTACAAGTGAAGCACGATCCGAGACAAGCGATCCGACAGTTTGTCGCAGTTCTCCACGATACCAAAGCACCAAACGCGTTAGCGGTCGAAGGTCTGCTGCCCCTCATACGGTATCTGCTCGCGAATGCGCCTTGGTCTGAGCTCGTCGATATGTCGGGCGCCGTCTCATTGATTTTCGCGGCGGCGACTCATGCCGAAGCTGTTAGGAAAGGGACAATTGATACGTCATGTGCGGCGCCACCGTTTGAGTGGGCGGACATTGTCACCGACGAGATATTGCGCTATCCGAGAAAGTATCTGACGCTAATCGAGCTGCCCGGACTATCGATCGAAGGCGAACTGAACCTCACGATTGGCAAACGCGCGCGCATCATACGGTCAGACATTGCAGGCACTCGATCCATATTTGACTCCTCCTTGGGCATTCTGGGGATGCTGTCTCAATATGGCGGCTTGAAAGAACGAGACGCCAAGGAGAGCCCGGTGTGCCTGGAGATCAGCGCAAGCGGTTATCTGGACAGGTCCGAAAGCAGTTCCGCTGCGAGCCACGCCATTTCGCGCGCAAAGCAGGTGCTTCAGATATTCAATGTGGCGGGAAGTGGCCTCATTCTCGCCCCCGACCTCGATTCGGCCTCAATGCAGGACAGCACAATGCTCGGCTACGAGCCTGAAAGACCGACAAATATTCTGGAGATCGGCCTATCCGAGCAGGTGCGTCAACGGCTTGGAGCATGCCGCTATGTCGCGCCGCAAACATCGAGCGGTGGTCTATTTGGCCTCGGCTCCGAACAGCGTGTGTCCCAGGTGGAGTCGATTGCCGACAGCTTGCGGCCTTACACTGCATTGCTATCTGCTGGAGAGGAAAATCAAGATGCTACGAGGATTCTCACTGGGCTTGAATGGGCGTTCGATGCCGACGTTGAGCGTAACGAAACACAGGCATTGCTCAATGCATGCATCGGTATTGAGGCGATATTAGGCAAATCACAAGAGACGGGTCTGACCGACAAGCTGGCCGACCGGTGCGCCTTCATGTTGGGGCGAGGCGCACGGCAACGCGAACAGATAGCGTCGGATTTCAAGAAAATCTACGATGCCCGCTCGAAGGTCGTGCACGGGCGTCGCCGGCGTTTGCAGCCGCAAGAAAGGGGTATGCTTGATCAAGCCAAACAGCTACTCCGTAACATCCTCCAGCGCGAAGCTACCGAGTTTGCAGGATAGTCCGTGGCCCCGTCACCAGCAACGATGCCTCCTTCGGGTTGGTGACGGCCCGTGATGAAGTGAACGCGATGCTTTCTCAGACCTGATCTGACGTTGACTGGCCGATCGGGTTTTAACTTGTGCACGTAATTCTTCGGTTTGCTCGGCTTCGATGATGTCACCCTAACAAAACTCCCGCGACGTGGTCGGTAGGGCGCCGAGTAGCTCGGTCCTGTCGACCAGCTTGCTCGCGATCAGGTGCCGCACTTTCCCTTCGGCCTGCCAGACGCCGTACACGGCCAGCAGCGCAGCGCCGAGCGCTTCCTTCCGAAATTTCTCCAACAGACCGGGCCAGAGGATCACGTTCACCTGGCCCGTCTCGTCCTCGAGCGTCATGAACAGCACGCCGTTCGCCGTGCCCGGCCGCTGCCGCACCGTAACCAGTCCGCACGCGCGCGCGAGCTGCCCGCTACGCAAAGTCTGCAGCTGCTCGGCCGACTGAAGGCGATCGAGCGCGAGGCGATCTCGCAGCAGCGCCAGCGGATGCCGGCCGAGCGTGAAGCCCATCGCATGATAGTCGGTGACGATTTCCTTGCCCTCGGATGCTTGCGGCAGCGCCGGCACCGCGTCGTCGCGCTCGGTGCCGCGCAGCAGATCCCGATCGGGGACCGCGGCGGCCGCGAGCCAAAGCGCGGCGCGTCGGTTGCCGCCGGCGAGTGAGCGAAGTGCGTTCGCGCGCGCGAGCACCTGCAGGTCGTGCCGGTCGAGCTGCGCACGGCGCGCGAGGTCCGCGACGTCGACGAATGGCCGCGCTGCGCGTGCGAGCTCGATGCGGCCGGCGACGTCCTCGCGCATGCCGCGCAACAGCGAGAAGCCGAGGCGTACCGGCGCCGACGTCGTCGGCCCTTCGATCGCAGAATCCCACGTGCTCACGTTGACGTCGACGGGCAGCACCTGGACGCCGCGGCGCCGCGCGTCCTGCAGGAGCTGCGACGGCGTGTAAAAGCCCATCGGTTGGCTGTTGAGCAGCGCGGCCAGGAACACGGCCGGTTCGTGTCGGCGCAGCCAGGCGCTCGAGTAGACGAGTAGCGCGAAGCTGGCAGCGTGGCTCTCCGGAAAGCCGTACTCGCCGAAGCCCTTGATCTGCGCGAAGATCGACTCGGCGAACTCGCGGTCGTAGCCGCGCTCGAGCATGCCGCTCACCAGGCGTTCGTGGTACGGCTCGAGCCCACCCTTGCGCTTCCAGGCAGCCATCGCGCGACGCAGCTGGTCGGCCTCGCCGGCGGAGAAACCGGCCGCCAGCATCGCGACCTGCATTACCTGCTCCTGGAAGATCGGCACGCCGAGCGTGCGCGCCAGTGCCTTCTCCATGCCTTCAGACGGAAACGTGACGGGCTCCAGTCCTTGGCGCCGGCGCAGAAACGGATGCACCATGCCGCCTTGCACCGGACCCGGCCGCACGATCGCGACTTCGATCACCAGGTCGTAGAAGCACTGCGGCCGCAGGCGCGGCAGCATCGACATTTGCGCGCGCGATTCCACTTGGAACACGCCCATGCTGTCGCCGTCGCACAGCATGTCGTAGGTCGTCTGGTCCTCGGCCGGGATGTCCTGCAGTTCGAACGTCTCGCCGCGTTTCTCCGAGATCATGTCGAGCGCACGGCGCACCATCGACAGCATGCCGAGCGCCAGGACATCGATTTTCAGGATGCCAAGCGCTTCGATGTCGTCCTTGTCCCACTGGATGATCGAGCGGTTCTCCATCGCTGCGTTCTCGACCGGCACGAGGCGCGTGAGCTTGCCGCGGCTGATCACGAAGCCGCCCGAATGCTGCGACAGGTGCCGCGGATAGCCGAGCAGCTGCGCGGCGAATCCTGCCCATTGCTGGTTCAGCGGCGCTTCGGGATCGAGGCCGGCCTCGGCAAACCGCTGCAGCAGATCGGCGCGCGAGTCAAACCAATGGTGCTGCTTCGCAACGCGTTCGACGATCGCCGGATCCACGCCGAGCGCTTTCCCGGCTTCCCGCAACGCGCTGCGCGGCCGGTACGTCGTGACGGCGGCCGTCAGCGCCGCGCGATCGCGACCGTACTTGCGGTAGATGTACTGCATGACCTCCTCGCGACGCTGATGCTCGAAATCGACGTCGATGTCCGGCGGCTCGTTGCGCTCCTTGGAGATGAACCGTTCGAACAGCATCGATTGCCGCGACGGATCGACCTCGGTCACACCGAGGCAGTAGCAGACTGACGAGTTCGCGGCCGAGCCGCGTCCCTGGCACAAGATGCCTTGCTCGCGCGCAAATTGCACGATGTCGTAGACCGTCAGGAAATACGCCTCGTACCTCAGGTCGGCGATCAGCTGCAGTTCGTGCTCGATCTGCGCCTGGACGTCGACCGGGATGCCGGCGGGGAAGCGCCGGCGCGCGCCGATGTAGGTCTGCTCGCGCAGGTACGTCGCTGGGTCGCTGCCGGCCGGCACCAGTTCGTCGGGATACTCGTACTTCAGGTCGTCGAGCGAGAACGTGCAGCGCCGCGCGACACGCACGGTTTCCTCGAGCGCGCCGGCGGGATAGAGGTTGGCGAGCCGCAGACGCGATCGCAGGTGACGCTCCGCATTCGGCGCGAGCTCGTACCCACACTCCGTTACCGGCCGGCCGACGCGGATCCCGGTCAGCAGGTCCTGCAGCGGCTTGCGCGACCGCACGTGCATCAGCGGCCAGCTGGTGGCCACCACCGGCACGCCGTGGCGCGCGGCGACGCGCTCGACCACACCGCGGTGGATGTCGTCCATCGCGCGAGCGTGCAGCGTCAGCGCGACCCATGCGCGATCACCGAACACGCGAGTGAACCATTCGACCTGCGCGTCGAGCCGCTGCTCGTTGGCCGGGAAGTCGGGCGACAGGATCGCGACGCAGTCGGGCAGGCTGCGGAGGTGGGTGTACGGGGCTTCCGGGTGCTCGAGATCGAGCGGCGCCAGCCGGTATGTGCCTTTCTTGCCGCGCATGCGACCGAGCGAAATGAATTCGCAGAGGTTGCCGTAACCGTCGCGATTCATCGCCAGCGCCGTGAAGGCGAGCGCGGGCGCGCCATCGGCGGCCGTCAGCCGGAAGTGCGAGCCGATGATCAGCGGCATGTTCGCCGCCTTCGCTTCGACGTGCGCGCGCACGACACCGGCGAGCGAGCACTCGTCGGTGATCGCGATCGCGCTGTAGCCGAGCTGCGCCGCGCGCGCGACGTATTCTTCCGCGCGCGATGAACCGTGCAGGAAGGAGAAGTCGCTGGCGGTTTGGAGTTCGGCGTAGGCGGGCAGGGCGCCGAAATTGCCGGCGTTCATGGTCGATCAACCGAACAGGCCGTGCAGGAAGAAGCGTGCTTCGCTCTCGTCGCTGGCCGTCGGCCGCTCCTTGTAGATCCAGTAGCAGATGCCGTTGTCGTCCTCGGCGACGAAGTAGTCGCGCGTCACGGTCTGCCCGTCCTGCCAGCCGCCTTCGATGCGCTCGCCGGGCGATACCATGCGCAGCGGCGTGCCGTAGAACGGCCGATGCTGGCGCGTGAGCAGCGGCACAGGCTTGGCAAGCAGCCAGGCCGGGCGCGGCAGATCCGCCGGCAGCGGCGACGGCTTCGGCGCGTCGCGCATCGGCACCCATCGGGCGGCCGGCTCCGGACGGTAGTCGGCCATGGGAGCGGGGACGAGCACGTTCTCGGCACCGAGCCGTGCGGTCAGCAGTTCGAGCAGCCGCGCGTGATCCTGCGGCGTACCGCCGGGCTCCGGAAAGAGCGAATCGCTCGGCGCGGCCGCTTCCTGCACGCTGCGGGCGACCAGGCGCACCGCAATCACGGGCCCGGCGAGCTCGACGTGGCCGAGCCGTTCCTTGACGAGCCGGGTCAGGTGTTCCTCGAAGCGGGTAGGGGCGCCCAACGCGATCTCGATCTCGGTCGGCGCGATCGCGTCCCGCCCGCGCTCGTGCTCGAGGAGCAACGCGAACGCCGCGACGTCCAGCTGCTTCGCGGTGAGCCAGCCCGTCAGCTGCAGGATCAGCCGGCGTGCGATGAACAGCAGCGCCTCGGCATGCTCGACGCGGTCCATCAGTTCGACGCGCGTGTCGAACGACGGCGGCATTTCGATCCAGTCATAGGCGGCCGGCGCGGTGCCGGCCACCTGGTCGAGCCAGTCGAGCAGCTGCGTGCCGCAGCGCTTTTTCAGCCCGGCGCGCGGCAAGCGCTGCAAGTCGGCCAGCGTTTCGCAGCCGAGATCCTCAAACCAGTTCGCGTAGCGCA
>NZ_VWWG01000148.1:0-15465 GCF_011753085.1 Burkholderia sp. Tr-862 | reverse complement strand
CTCGCGTCCGGCGGCTCCCGGTCACGTTTTCAGGAATTCATCCATGTCGTTCACCTTCGCCGCGCGGCCGTCGCGCGGTCGGCTCGCGCTCGCCTGCGCGGCCGCTTTTGCCTGGCCTGCCGCACAGGCGGCTGCGATCGATGGCGCGTCCGCCGAGCCGGTGGCCGGCGGTTCGGGTAACCCGGCCGGCCGTGCCGCATCGGTTGCCGCGGTCGTGCCCGCGCCGCCGGGCGACACGCTGACCGAGGTCAGCGTCACCGCCCGGCGGCAACCCGTCGATCCGGATACGCCCGCCGTCGTCGAGTCGATCACGCGCGAGCAGATCGACGCGCACACCAACGTCACGACCGAGGACGCGCTGAAGTACGCGCCCAACCTGATGGTTCGCAAGCGCTACATCGGCGACCGCAACAGCGTGTTCGCCGGCCGCGACTTCAACGAACTGCAGAGTGCGCGCGGGCTCGTGTATGCCGATGGCCTGCTGCTGTCGAACCTGCTCGGCTCGAGCTATGCGTACCCGCCGCGCTGGTCGCTGATCGCGCCCGACGATATCGAGCGCGTCGACGTGCGGTATGGCCCCTTTTCCGCGCTGTATCCCGGCAACGCGATCGGCTCGACCGTGCTGCTGACGACGCGGCGCCCCGACAAACTGGAGGCGTCGCTGTCGACGCAGTTCTTCACGCAGCGCTATCACGACGGCTACGGGCTGGCGGACAGCTTCGGCGGCAATCACCAGACCGCGCGGATCGCGAACCGGATCGGCAAATTCTGGTTCTCGCTGTCGCTCGACCGGCTGGAGAACGACGGTCAGCCGATGCAGTATGCAAGCCCCAATTCCGCGTACAACCCGAAGCTCGGCGCCGCGGTGCCCGTGACGGGTGCGGCCACCGACATCGGACCCAACGGCAAGCCGCGCACGATCGTCGGCGCGCAGAACATCGAGCGGACCGAGCAGCTCAACGAGACGGTCCGGATGGGCTACGCGTTCACGGACCGCGTGGACGCGACGCTGACGCTCGGGCACTGGGAGAACCATTACCGGCAGCACGGCGAAACCTTCCTGCGCGACGCGGCCGGCAATCCCGTCTACGGCGGCAACGTGTCGATCGGCGGCCGGAACATGACCATCGCGCCGAGCGCGTTCGCGCCGCAGCGCGGCGACCAGGAGAACTGGCTGTACGCGCTCGGCCTGAACGGCCGGCTTGATTCGGGCTGGCGGTTGTCGGGCGTGGTGTCCGCCTACGACGTGTCGCGCGACGTGCTGCGCGCGGCATCGACCGTGCAGGGCGGGGCGGGCACGCTGTTCCAGGGCGACGGTACGGGCTGGCGCACGCTCGACCTGAAGGCCGAGGCGCCGGAAGTAAAGGGCCATACGTTCACGTTCGGCTATCACTACGACAACTATTTCCTGCGCAACGTCACGTACAACACGGCCGACTGGCTGGCCGGGCCGACCACCTCACTCGCGAGCGTCTACCAGGGCGACACGCGCACGCAGGCGCTGTTCGCGCAGGACGCGTGGCGTTTCGCGCCCGGCTGGCTCGCGACCCTCGGCCTGCGCTACGAGCGCTGGGATGCATACGGCGGCGCGCTGGGCAACGCGGGCGGCACGGTCGGTTACGCGGACCGCGGCGCGAATGCGCTGTCGCCGAAAGTCGCGCTGCAATGGGACGCGACGGACGTGTGGCGCTTCCGGGTGTCGTTCGCGACGGGCACGCGCTTCCCGACGGTCGGCGAGCTGTTCCAGGGCACGATCTCGAACAACGCGATCGTCAACAACAACCCCAGCCTGCGGCCGGAAAAGGCGATCGACTGGGACTTCACGGCCGAGCGCGACGTGGGCGTCGGCGTCGTGCGCGCGAGCGTGTTCCAGAGCGACCTGCGCGATTCGATCTACAGCCAGACGACGGTGTCGGGCGCGTCGACCGTCACCAACATCTCGAACGTCGATCGCGTGCGCGTGCGCGGCGTCGAACTCGGATTCAGCGGTCGGAACGTCGGGCTGCGCGGGCTCGACATCGACGCGAACGTGTCGGCGAGCCATGCGCAGATCCTGGCCGACACCGCGAATCCCGCGTACGTCGGCTCGCGCTTTCCGCGCATCCCGCGCATGCGCGCGAACCTGCTCGCGTCGTACCGCTTCGACGAGCACTGGCTCGCGAGCGTCGGCGTCCGGTACTCCGGTCGCCAGTTCAACACGCTGGACAACAGCGACGTGAATCCGGACGTGTACGGCGGCACGAGCATCTTCACGGTCGTCGACCTGAAGGCGCGCTACCGGTTCGACCGTCACTGGACCGCCTCGGTCGGCATCGACAACCTGACGGACCGCCGCTACTACGTGTTCCACCCGTATCCGGGCCGCACTTTCTTTGGAGAACTGAAATGGTCGCTGTGAAATCGTTCGCGGCAGGCTGCGCGCTGTGGCTCGCGGCGCTGTCGCCCGCCGGCGCGCACGACGCACCGAAAACCGCCGATCCGCATGCTGCGCACATGAGCATGCAGGCTGCGCCGGCGCAACAGAAGCAGCCGCTCGCGACCGGCGCCGCGTTCGACGCGCGGCACCGGCTGTGGGTCGCATGGGTCGAAGGCGCGCACGTCGTCGTCGCGCACTCGGACGACGCGGGCCGCACGCTGTCCGCGCCCGTGACCGTCAACGCGATGCCCGAGCCGATCTACACGAGCGCGGAGAATCGGCCGAAGATTGCGACGAGCCCCGACGGCCGTGCGGTGTACGTGTCGTGGTCGATGCCGCTCGATGCGCCGTACACCGGCATGGTGCGCTTCTCGCGCTCGCTCGACGGCGGGGCGACCTGGAGCGTGCCCGTCACCGTGCATCGCGACCGGCAGGCGATCACGCACCGCTTCGACATGATGGCCGTCGATCCGGCCGGCAACATCGCGATCGCGTGGATCGACAAGCGCGATCTCGTCGCGGCGAAGGCGGCGGGGCAGGCGTATGAAGGCGCGGCCGTCTACTACGCGGTGTCGCGCGACGGCGGCGCGTCGTTCGAGCCCGAGCGCAAGGTGACCGACCACACGTGCGAATGCTGCCGCATCGCGATGGCGATCGATCCGGCCGGACACATCGAAGGCGTGTGGCGCAACGTGTTCCCGGGACAGATCCGCGACCATGCGCTCGCGGTGCTGCCCGTGTCGGCGTCGGAGCCCGTCGTGCCGGTGCGTGCGACGTTCTCGAACTGGCATGTCGAGGCCTGCCCCGAACACGGGCCGGCGCTTGCGATCACGCCCGACGGTACGCGTCATATCGCGTGGTTCGGCGTCGTCGATGGCCGCGCCGACGTGTTCTACTCGCGCATCGGCGCCGACGGCCAGCCGCGCGGCACGCCGTGGGCATTTGGCGCGAATCCGGCGGTGCCGGCCGAGCAGGCATCGCATGCGGCGCTCGTCGCGCGCGGCGACGTCGTCTGGCTTGCGTGGAAGGCGTTCGACGGCGACACGATGCAGATCAAGCTGCGCCGCTCGGACGATCGCGGCGAGCACTGGTCGGCGCCGCGCGTGATCGCGTCGACGTCGGGCGCGAGCGACAATCCGCAACTGCTCGACGACGCGGGCCGCATCTACCTGTCGTGGCGTACGCGTCACGACGGCTACCGGCTGATTCCCGTGGAGGGCGCACAATGAAACGGCTGATGGTGTTGATCGGCGCCGTGCTCGCGAGCCTGCCGGCGTGGGCCGGCGAGCTGCAGCCGCTGCGCGTGGCCGAAGTCGCGAAGTTGTATGCGACGGCGCACGAACGGCCGCTCGCGGTCGAGATCTGGTCGCTCGATTGCGGATACTGCCGCGAGAACGCCGCGCATCTCGTCGCGTGGCAGCGCCGGCATCCGGACGTGCAGCTCGCCATGGTCGCGATGGACGCTTATGACGACAACGGCGCCGCGATCGCCCAGGCGCTCGCGCAAATGAATCTGCCGCCGCACGTCGCGCAGTATGCGAACGCGGAGCCGATGCCCGAGCGTCTGCGGGCGGCGCTCGATGCGGGATGGCGGGGAGAAATGCCGCGTACCGTGTGGATCGGTCGCGATGGCGCACGCGAAGCGCGCAGCGGGTTGCTGACGACCGACGTGCTCGACGGCTGGTCGCAGCGCGGCAAGCGCCGCTGAAACGGAAGGCGGCGCGCGAGATGTCGCGCGCCGCTTCGATGCGAGAACAAACGAGCGCGCGCCCGAAGGCGCGCGAGAAGATCGTCAGGCCGCGCGCCTGAATAGCCGGATCACGAACAGCAGGATCACGGCGCCGATGACAGCGACGACCACCGAGCCGATGAAGCCGCTGCCGATGGTGATGCCGAGCATCCCGGCCAGCCAGCCGCCGATCACCGCGCCGACGATACCGACGATGATGTCGACGATCAGGCCGAACCCGCCGCCCTTGACCAGCAGGCCTGCCAGCCAGCCGGCGATCGCGCCGATGATGAGCCACATAATCAAGCCATGAGTCATGGTGATCCTCTCCTTGTATTGAGTCGAAATGACCGGACGCCGGCTGTTTCGCCGCAAGCTGCAGGAAGGCGGCATGCGACCCGCCGCGCCGCCCACGCAATGTAACGCGATAGACGGGTCGGAATCGTTAAGTAATGTTATGCACCCTTAACGGGTTTTTCCAGGGGATTCGTCTGCCTACGGCGCGTCGGGTGCGCAAACGATGCGCAGCGAAATGAATTTGTAAGGGGGGGTGCCCGCTCGGCGGCGTGTCCTGCGTCATTGCTGGTGCACCGGCGCCGGTGCGCCCGTATCGGGCAGGCCGTCGCCGGCGTCTGCAATCAGGCGGGCGACGGTCGCCGTATCGCCGATCGTCTCGATCGCCAGGAGCGCAAAGCGGGCAAGAAAGAGCGGGGCGTCGGTTTCGCCGATGCGGGTCATCGTGCGGCACAGGTCGGTGTAGAGGATGTCGCGTTCGGTGTCGGTCATCATGCGTTCTCCTGAAGATCGGATGACGTGCGCGGGCGAAGCGCACGATCGAGTGCGGCGCTCAGGTCGGCGGGGCGCGCGTCGTGCCAGCGGCCGAGCACGTGTCCATCCGGACGCACGAGGTAGACGGTGCCGTCGCGCACACCGTACAGGTCGAACAGCCGGTCGTCCGCATCGTCGCCGTCGCATTCCGGATGGTGCGGTGCCGGATGCCGCGCGAGCGTCACCAGCGCGAACGGTATGCGGGCGGCGTGCAGGTGCCGCTCGAGTTCGGCGAACGACGGATCGGGTGCGCCGTCGCGCGTGAAGCGCAACGCCGTGAAGCATGGGCCGACGAGATCGGTCAGATGGCCACGGCGTGCGTCGCCGGCGTTGCCGATGTCGCGCGACGCGTGCAGCCTCAGCGGACATTCCGCGAGTACCGTGCCGGGCGCCGGTCCGGCCGAAAATGCATCGCGCTCGTCCGCGTTGAGCGGCGACGCCGTGTACGCGATGGCCGTCGTCTGGCGCGGATTGATCAGCGAACGCAACGCCGGATTCCGCACCGCGAGTGTCAGCACGGCCTTGCGCATCAGCTCGAACGCGAACGACGGGGGTGCCATGAACTCGGTGCTCTTGGTGCCGTAGCGCAGGTTCTCGTGCGTCGCGAATACCCGCTCGTCCGAATAGCTGTCGAGTAGTGCATCGGACGCGAGGCCGCGAATCACGTACGCCAGTTTCCACGCGACGTTGTCGGCGTCGTCGATGCCCGAATTCGCGCCGCGCACGCCGAAGATCGGCACGAGGTGCGCGGCGTCGCCGCAGAACAGCACGCGGCCGTGCCGGTAGCGTTCGAGCGTCAGTGCGTTCGCCTTGTAGATCGTGATCCAGATCGGCGACCAGTCGCCGCGTTCGCCCATCATGTCCAGCAGGCTCTGCACGCGCGGGATCACGTTCTCGGGCTTCACGGCCGCGTCGGGATCCTCGTCGTCGCGCAGCTGGTAGTCGATCCGCCACACGTTGTCGGGCTGCTTGTGGACGAGCACCGTCGAGCCGGGGTTCGACGGCGGGTCGAAATACGCGAGCCGTTCGGTCGGCCGGTCGCTGTCGAGCGCGATGTCGACGATCACGTAGCGGCCTTCGTAGCTCGTACCCTGAAGCGACAGGCCGAGCGCATCGCGCATCGTGCTGCGCCCGCCATCGCTCGCGACGATCCAGTCGGCATCGAGTGCGTAGCCGCCGAGCGGCGTTTCGATGTCGAGGCGCACGCCGTCCGGGTGCCGCGTGACACCCGCGACCTTCGCCTGCCAGCGGATCTCGATGAGCTCGGGGCGGCGCAGCGCGGCATCGAGCAGGAACTGCTCGATGTGATACTGCGCGAGGTTCACCATCGGCGGCAGCTTCTGGTTCTCGTCCTGCGGCATCGTGAAATGCAGCACTTCGTCGCGACGATGGAAACTGCGCCCGCCGCTCCACGGCAGCCCGACGCGCAGGAAGTCGTCGAGCGCGCCGAGCCGCTCGATGATGTCGAGGCTGCGGCGCGAGATGCAGATCGCGCGGCTGCCGTGACAGACCGAGTCGTCGGCTTCGAGCAGCACGCTGCGGATGCCGTGGTTGGCGAGGCCGAGTGCGACGGCGAGACCCACCGGCCCGCCGCCGACGATCGCGACGCGGTGCCGCTGCGTCTCGACACCGTCGCTGCAGGTCGGCAGGTGCGCCGCATGGCGCGCGGCGCTGAACGGATATGGCTTGAATTCGATGCCCATCGTTGGCTTCCAGGTTGCAGTGATCGGACGCGCCCGCGCGATGACGCGAGGCGTGCGGCGGGTCGATGCAGTATGGAAGCCGCGCCGACATCGCTGTCCCCATTCCGGGTACGGCGAGCGGCTGGCAGCGGGTCGGGATTTACCCCGATGCGTTCAGGATCGGCGGGCGCCGTTCACGGTTGCAGGCACAGCGCAAACAGCTGGCGCTGGCTCGAAATGCCGAGACGCCGGTACGCGCGCTTCTGGTAGGTGACGACGCTCGACGCCTTCACGCCGATCGTGTCGCCGATTTCCCGCGCGCTCTGGCCTTCGAGCACACCGCGCAGCACGTCGAGTTCGCGCTTGGACAACGCCGGACAGGCGCCGCGCAGCCGCGCGAGCATCAGTTGCGGGATGCCGATCTGCGTCGAGCCCGCGAGCGCGTAATGATGTTGCGCCGCCTGCGCGATCAGCGGCGCGAGCGTTTCGATGGCCGCGATCTCGCGCGGCTGGAATGCGCCGCTGCGATGCGCGCGATACAGGTTGATCGACAACCAGGTCGAGTCGTTCGGCTGCATCAGCAGCGCGAGGCGATCGGATACGTCGGGGTCGCGGTAGCAGGCCGCGCGATACGCGTCGTGACCGATCTCGTCGCCGGCCTGCTGATGCAGCAGCACATCGCGGCGGTGCGTGCCGCGACCGGCGGCCGAGACGATCGTCTGGTTGCCGTCGAGCGCATAGAAATGTCGCGCGTAGGTGTCGGCGACATCGCGCAGGTAGCGACCGCCGCGATGATCGGCGACCGACACGGTGCGCGGCCGGTTGCCGAACTCGTACGCGAAGATCGTGCACTGCGTGACGGACAGCGCATCGTCGAACAGCTTCAGGATTTCCGCGGCGAACGCGTTCGGCTCGCTGTCGCCGATCGCGGCGACGAGACCGGTCGCACGGGACACGTCCAGTTGCCCGCTGAGGTTCGGTCGCTCGAGACGCCAGGTGCGCATGATGCAGGGGAGGACAGGGTGATCCGGCGATTGTAATCGGCGGTGCGCGGGGTGGGAGTCGGGAGATGCCCGCAAGCGGAAATGACGGGGGCGGGCGCACGATTTCGTGTATCGGAAAACGCGGCCGGAAAAAAACGCGGCTGGAAAAGAGAAAAGGCCTGACAAGCGATGCTTGTCAGGCCTTTATGTCTTGGTGCCGGAGATAGGAGTCGAACCTACGACCTTCGCATTACGAATGCGCTGCTCTACCAACTGAGCTACACCGGCAGCAGAGAAATGAAATTATATGGTCAAATCCGAGATCTTGGCAATAGGTTTTGCGAAATTTTTTCAGCTTGCTGCTGCTGCTTCGCGAAACCATCGATCCGGCGGACTTCCCGCTTTCACTTCACTGCGACGCAGCCTGTCAGGGCCACATCGCGAAGGCGCGATTGTACTGACGTCTCGCACCTTCGTCTAGTGCTGCGGGGCAAATTTATTTGCCTTCGCCTTCGTTGTGATAGCCGGTCACGCGCTCGACTTCGTTCTTCGAACCGAGGAAGACCGGCACGCGCTGGTGCAGGCCGGTCGGCTGCACTTCCATGATGCGCTGCGTGCCCGTCGTCGCGGCGCCGCCCGCCTGTTCGACGATGAACGACATCGGGTTCGCTTCATACATCAGGCGCAGCTTGCCCGGGCGATCGGGCGTGCGCTTGTCGGCCGGGTACATGAAGATGCCGCCGCGGTTCAGGATCCGGTGCACGTCGGCCACCATCGACGCGATCCAGCGCATGTTGAAGTTGTCGCCGCGCGGGCCGTCCTTGCCGGCGTTCAGTTCGTCGACATAGCGCTGGACCGGCTCGTACCAGTGGCGCGCGTTCGACGCGTTGATCGCGTATTCGCGCGTATCGGCCGGGATCTGCATGTTGCTTTGCGTGAGCACCCACGAACCGACTTCGCGGTCGAGCGTGAAGCAGTTCACGCCGTTGCCGGTCGTCAGCACGAACACGGTCTGCGGGCCGTACACCGCGTAGCCGGCCGCGACCTGCTCCGTACCGGGCTGCAGGAACGATTCCTCGGTGGCCTGCTTGCCGTCCGGGCAGCGCAGCACCGAGAAGATCGTGCCGATCGACACGTTCACGTCGATGTTCGACGAGCCGTCGAGCGGATCGAACACGAGCAGGTATTCGCCGCGCGGGTAGTTCGCGGGGATCGGGAAGAATGTTTCCATCTCCTCCGACGCCATCGCGGCGAGGTTGCCGCCCCATTCGTTCGCGTCGAGCAGGATCTCGTTCGACAGGATGTCGAGCTTCTTCTGCACTTCGCCCTGGACGTTCTCGCTGCCGGCGGTGCCGAGCGCTTCGCCGAGCGCACCCTTGGACACGTTGTAGCTGATCGCCTTGCACGCGCGTGCGACGACTTCGATCAGCAGGCGCAGGTCGGCGGGGAGGTTGTTGGTCTCACGTTGCTGTTCGATCAGGAACTTCGACAGCGTGGTGCGGCGGGCAATGGACATGACTGACTCCGAAAGGCCAAAGAATCCTTGAATGCCCGCAATTTTACCCGCCGCGCCTCCCGCGCCGCCGGCTTTTTTCGTCCGGTTACATGGCCGGGCGGCCGATTCGGCCGGGTGCCGGCGTGCGCGGCGCGGCGGACCGGCCCTGCGGCGGCGGGACCGCTGGGCGGTCGAACGCGCTCTCCGGCTCCGACCCCGCGAACCTTCGGCCGATAAAAAAGCCGGCGCCGCAACGGGGCGGCGCCGGCTTCTTCGCGCGGGAGCGCGACGCGAATCGCATGCGTGCCGTTACGCGAGCGCCTTCTCGACGATCTCGCGCACGTCGCGCGATTTCGCGCCGGCCGCGACCTGCTCCAGGGCTTCGCGCATCCGATCGCGCAGCGCCGGTGTGAAGCGGCGCCACAGTTCGAGCGAGCGGGCGAGGCGCGCGGCGACTTGCGGGTTGATCGCGTCGAGCGCGAGCACCTGTTCGGCCCAGAACGCGTAGCCCGAACCGTCCGCCGCGTGGAATTGCGCCGGGTTCGCCGCGCAGAAGCTGAAGATCAGCGAGCGTGCGCGGTTCGGGTTCTTCAGGTTGAACGCGGGGTGGGCCATCAGCTTGCGGACTTTCTCGAGCGTCGGCTGCGCGGCCGTGCCGCGTTGCGCGGCCTGCATCGCGAACCACTTGTCGATCACGAGCGCTTCCTTCTCGAAGCGACGGTAGAAGTCGTCGAGCGCACGCGTGGCCGCGTCGTTCGCGCCCGAGGCCGCGGCGGACAGCAGTGCGCCGAGCGCGGCGGCGCGATCGGTCATGTTGTTCGCAGCGTCGTACTGCGCGGTCGCGATGCGCACGGCGTCGGCCGGATCCTCGAGTTCGGCGAGATATGCGAGCGCGAGGTTCTTCAGCGCGCGGCGGCCGGACGCTTCGGGCGTCGGCTCGTACGCGCCCGGCGTCTGGTGCTGCTCGTGCGCGGCGAGCCACTCGGCGCGCAGCGCGGTCGCGAGCTGGCGGCGCACGAACTGGCGTGCGCGATGCACGGCGGCCGGATCGGCTTCCGCCATCTGGTCGGCGAGATAGGTTTCCGACGGCAGCGTCAGCGCGAGCTCGCGGAACGCGGGCGACAGGTTTTCATCGGTCAGCACGCGGCGGAACGCGGCGACGAAGTTGCCGCCGAGCGTGAGCGGCTGGTTCGCGGCGGCGCGCGCGGCGAGCGTCAGCAGCGCGCGCGTCGCGAGGCGCTGGCCGGCTTCCCAGCGGTTGAACGGGTCGCTGTCGTGCGCGAGCAGGAACGCGAGATCGTCGTCGCTGTAGTCGTACTCGACGATTACCGGCGCCGAGAAATTGCGCAGCAGCGACGGCAGCGGCTGTTCCGGCACGTCGACGAACGTGAAGGTCTGCTCGGTGTCGGTGAAGTCGAGCACGCGCGTCGTGCCCGACGCGGCGGCTTCGCCGTCGAGGCGCAGCGGCAGGTCGCGGCCGTCGCGGCCGATCAGGCCGATCGCGAACGGGATCAGCAGCGGCCCCTGTTGCGTCTCGCGCGCCGCCGGCGACGCGTCGCCGTAGCCCTGCGCGAGCGTGACCGTGTAGCGGCGTGCGGCCGCGTCGTACGCGGTACGCACCGACACGCGCGGCGTGCCGGCCTGGCTGTACCAGCGCTCGAACTGCGCGAGATCGCGCTCGTTCGCGTCGGCCATCGCGTGACGGAAGTCGTCGCACGTCACGGCGTGACCGTCGTGGCGCTTGAAGTACAGGTCCATCCCCTTGCGGAACCCGTCGCGACCGAACAGCGTCTGGTACATCCGCACGACTTCCGAGCCTTTCTCGTAGACGGTCATCGTGTAGAAGTTGTTGATCTCGACGTAGCTTTCCGGACGCACCGGATGCGCCATCGGGCCCGCGTCCTCGGCGAACTGCAACTGGCGCAGCACGCGCACGTCCTCGATGCGCTTGACCGCGCGGGCCGCCGACGCGACGTCGTCGCCCGCAGCCATGTCGGCCGAGAACTCCTGATCGCGGAACACCGTCAGGCCTTCCTTCAGGCTCAGCTGGAACCAGTCGCGGCAGGTCACGCGGTTGCCGGTCCAGTTGTGGAAGTACTCGTGGCCGACCACCGACTCGATGTTCGCGAAGTCGGTGTCGGTCGCGGTCTCGGGGTTCGCCAGCACGTACTTCGTGTTGAAGATGTTGAGCCCCTTGTTCTCCATCGCGCCCATGTTGAAGTCGCCGACCGCGACGATCATGAAGCGGTCGAGATCGAGCTCCAGACCGAAGCGCTTCTCGTCCCAGCGGATCGAGTGGATCAGCGAATCCATCGCGTGACGGGTCTTGTCGAGATCGGCCGGTTCGACCCACACCTGCAGCAGCTTTTCCTTGCCGGAGCCGGACGTGATCTTTTCCTCGATCGCGACGAGCTTGCCCGCGACGAGCGCGAACAGGTAGCTCGGCTTGCGGAACGGGTCTTCCCATTTCGCGAAATGGCGGCCGTCGGGCAGCTCGCCCGAGTCGACCAGGTTGCCGTTCGACAGCAGCACCGGATAGGCGGCCTTGTCGGCGCGCAGCGTGACGGTGTACGAGGCCATCACGTCGGGGCGGTCGAGGAAGTAGGTGATGCGGCGAAAGCCTTCGGCCTCGCACTGCGTGAAGAAGTTGCCGCTCGATACGTACAGGCCGGACAGCGTCGTGTTCTGGTCCGGTGCGCACGCGCTCTCGAGCGTGAGCTCGAACGCGTCGGGCACGTTTTCGACGGTCAGCCCATGTTCGTGCGCACGCACCGCACCGTACGGCGCGCCGTCGAGCTGCGCGCCGAGGAATTCGAGCGCTTCGCCCATCAGCTCCAGATGCGGGGTGGGCGCCGCGTCCGGATTGCGGCGCACGCGCATCGTATTCCTGACGATCGTGCGGGCCGGCGCGAGATCGAATTCGAGTGCGACGGAATCGATGAGGAAGGCCGGCGGCGTGTAGTCGGCGCGGCGGATCACGGTGGAGGAGGCGTTGTCGGACATGGTCGTCGAGATCGGTGGAGTGGGGATCGGGCCCGCAGCGCGGACCGGGCGAACCGGGCCATTGTACAAAGGCTTGCGGCCGCGTGCCGCAGCGAACTTTTTACCGGTTCGGGCAGTCCGCGTATTATCGGCATCCCGTGCGGTTCGCGCGGTGCGACGTACGGATGACGGATCGACGAGGATCGACATGAAACGCGAATGGATTCAACGCGGTGCGGGCTGGGCGGCGGTGCTGTGCGTGGCGCTGCTGACGGGCTGCACCAGCTACGTGACGACGCAGGTCACGGCCTTCTCCGACTGGAGCGGCAGCGATGCGACACGCACTTACGCCTTCACGCGCACCGATGCGCAGAAGCACAGCATCGAGCAGTCGACCTACGAGCCGATCGTCGCGAACGAGTTGTCCGCGTACGCATTCCGGCAGGTGCCGGCCGCGCAGGCGCGCTATCTGGTCGGGCTGACCTACGGGGTCGGCAGCGATCTGGTGACGGTGCCGCAGCCGGTCTACTACGACCCGTGGTTCGCGGGGCCGGGGCCGTACTGGCGGGGCGGGCCGTGGGGCCCGTGGGGGCCCTGGGGGCCGATGCCGGCAGGTTATGTCGCGCAGACCTACCAGGTGTTCGACTACACGCTCGGTATCCGGATCACCGAGCGCGCGACCGGCAAGGAGGTCTACAACGTGACCGCGCGCACCACCGGCGACAACGGTGCGCTGCTGTATGCGATGCCGTTCCTCGCGCGCAGCGCGCTCGCCGATTTCCCGTTGGCGAACGGCGCGATCCGCACGGTGCGATTGCCGGTCGACAAGCGCGGCGGGCCCGCGGCGGCGCCGGCCGCCAACGAGCGTGCGGTGCCGGCCGTGCCGGCCTCGGGTGCGGGGCTCGCGAAGTAACGCGCTGTCGACACCGGCGCGGCCGCCCGGCCGCGCCACCAGCCGGCGTGTGTTGTGTGCGTCAGACCCCGACGCCCAGCAACGCCAGCGCGCCCAGCACGATGAACAGCACGGCCGCGATGCCGTGCACCAGCTTCGTCGGCAGCCGGTGCGCGAAACGGTCGCCCAGCAGGATCGCGGGCACGTTCGCGAGCATCATCCCGAAGGTCGTGCCGGCCACCACGCCGATGTAATCCTGGAAGCGCGCGGCGAGCGCGACGGTCGCGATCTGTGTCTTGTCACCCATTTCCGCGAGGAAGAACGCGACGAGCGTCGCGCCGAACACGCCGAGCCGCGAGCGGGTCGCATTGGCTTCGTCGGCATCGAGCTTGTCCGGCACGAGGATCCACAACCCCATCGCGATGAACGAGAAGGCGAGCGCCCAGCGCATGATCGACGGCGTGACGAGTATGCCGAGCCACTCGCCGAACGCACCGGCGAAGCCGTGGTTCACGAGCGTCGCGACGAGCACGCCGAGAATGATCGGCACGGGCTTGCGATAGCGCGCGGCCAGCACGAGGGACAGCAGTTGGGTCTTGTCGCCGATTTCAGCGAGGGCGACGGCGCCGGTGGAGATCAGGAAGGCTTGAGACACGTATGGGGTTCCACGGGCCGATGTTGTGCGTGCGAGCGACGATCCACCGCGCGCCGGGCCCTGATGCGGCGCGCAGTGAACCATCGGTCTCGCCAGGCCTTGGTGGCTGCGTCCGCCATGGCCGCATGGCCAAGTCTGTTGACGGACGCCTCCGTCACGATGCGCGCCGGGAGCGCGGGACATCGAGCGGAGCGGCTACTCCCCAATGAGCGGCGAATTCTAGCACGGCGGGTGCGGCGGGCGGAGCGAATCCGGCGGCTCCGGGATGCGCCGTAGCGCACGCCGGAGCGGGAGGGGAGCGGGGGAGGGAGCGGGCAAACGCGCGCGCGTTATGCGGCGGCGGCGCGGCGTGCGGCACCGCGCTCGTGCACGAGCCGGCCGGCCGCGTACGTGCGGTACACGGCGCGGTCGTCGCCGAGCAGCGCGAACGCGAACAGCAGCTCCTCGAGCGAATCCGCGCGCTTCGTGCGGCGCGCGAGCAGCGGCGTGGCCTGCGGGTCGAGCACGATGAAGTCGGCTTCGGTGCGCGGCGCGAGCGTGCCGACCGTGTCGGCGAGATCGAGCGCCTGCGCGGCGCCGGCCGTTGCGAGCCAGAACATCCGCGTCGCGCTCAGGTGGTGGCCCGACAGCCGCGCGACCTTGTGCGCCTCGTTCATCGTCTGCAGCATCGAGAACGACGTACCGCCGCCGACGTCGGTCGCGAGCGTGACCGGCACGCCGTATTCGCCGGCCTTGTCGAAGTCGAACAGTCCGCTGCCGAGAAAGAAGTTCGACGTCGGGCAGTGCGCGACGACGGTGCGCGTCTGGGCCATCCGGCGGCGGTCCTCGTCGTCGAGGTGGATGCAGTGGCCGTACACCGCGCGCGGACGCAGCAGCCCGTAGCGATCGTAGATGTCGAGATAGCTGCGGTGGCCGGGGAACAGCTCCGCGACCCATTTCACTTCATCGACGTTTTCCGCGACGTGGCTCTGCACGAACACGTCCGGATGGCGGCGCGCGAGTTCGCTGCACGCCTCGAGCTGCGCCTCGGTGGACGTCGGCGCGAAGCGCGGCGTGAGCGCGTACAGCTGGCGGCCGTTGCCGTGCCAGCGGTCGATTAGCTCGGCGCTGTCGTCATAGCCCGATTGCGCGGTGTCGCGCAGGAACTCGGGGCAGTTGCGGTCCATCAGCACCTTGCCCGCGATCATCCGCAGGTCGCGCGCATCGCTCGCCGCGAACAGCGCGTCGGCCGACTGCTTGTGCACGGTGCAGTAGACGAGCGCGCTCGTCGTGCCGCAGGCGAGCAGTTCGTCGACGAAGAAGTCGGCGACCTCGCGCGCATGCTCCGGATCGCCGAACTTGCGCTCGGTCGGGAACGTGTACTTGTCGAGCCACGGCAGCAGGCCGGGGGCCGGCGACGCGATCATGTCCGTCTGCGGATAGTGGATGTGCGTGTCGATGAAGCCGGGCACGATCAGCTTGTCGCGCAGGTCGTGGACGATCGCATCGCGCGCGAGCGTCGCGGCGAGCCGCGCATACGGGCCGGCCGCGACGACCTTGCCGTCGTCGACGATCAGAAGGCCGTCGGTCTCGTGGTTCGCGGCCTGGCTCGACTGCGCCGGGTCGCCGTTGAAGGTCAGCAGCTGGGAACGGAAAGCGGTGTGCGTCATGACGAATGGTCCTGCATCAAGGTAAGGCGAACAGAAGAAAACAGTCGGTGCCGCGCGGCCGACGGCCTGAAGGGCGCGGCCCGTGCGAGCCGCGTGAAGGTTACGGCTCCCGTGAACCGCGCGAAGGCTATGGCTCCCGCGAACCGCGCGAGGG
>NZ_VWWG01000147.1:0-15382 GCF_011753085.1 Burkholderia sp. Tr-862 | reverse complement strand
ACGTCCGCATCGGCCGCCGCCGCACCGCTGACGCCGAAAGTCCCGACCTTCGACCGCACGCTTGCCGACGCGAAAAGCGCGCTCGCAACGCAGCCGACGCCCACGCAAGCCACCGCCCAGGCGCTGCAGGCGAGCGCCACCGGCCAGCCCGCCGCGCATGCGCTCGCGGCCACCGAGGAAGCCGCCAGCCCGGCCGCCGACGCATCGGTCGCTGCCGCCGCAACGGCTGCGGCAGCCGCCCAAGCGAACCTGCAGGCATCGCCCGCCGCCAGCTCGGTCGCCGCGGCCAATGCCCATGTGCTGGCCCCGCATGTCGGCACCGCCGACTGGACCGACGCGCTGAGCCAGAAGGTTGTGTTCCTGTCGAATGCGCATCAGCAGAGCGCCGAGCTGACGCTGAACCCGCCGGATCTCGGCCCGCTGCAGGTCGTGTTGCGTGTCGCGGACAATCACGCGCATGCGCTGTTCGTCTCGCAGCACGCTCAGGTGCGCGACGCGGTGGAAGCCGCGCTGCCGAAGCTGCGCGAAGCGATGGAAGCGGGCGGGCTCGGCCTGGGCAGCGCGACCGTCAGCGACGGCGGCTTCGCGTCGCAGCAGCAGAACCCGCAACAGAGCTTCGCCGGCGGCCGGCCGTCGCCGCGCGCACGCGCCGGATCGTCAGCCGCCGACGCACCGGTCGACGCTGCGCAATCCGCAGCGGCCGGCGCGACCGTGAGCCGCGCGGGCCTCGTCGATACGTTCGCCTGAGCATCGTGCCGCTCGCGTGACGGTGCATGGCCGCTCAGCGGCCGTGCACCGCCGCGGCCGCCTCGCCGCGCGGCACCGCGCCCTTGCGCGTCGCGACGATGAAGTCCGCCGCGCGTTCGCCGATCATCACCGACGGCGCATTCGTGTTCCCGCCGATCAGCGTCGGCATCACCGACGCGTCCACCACCCGCAGCCCGTCGACACCCCGCACGCGCAGTTGCGGATCCACGACCGCGCGCGCATCCGAACCCATCCGGCAGGTGCCGACCGGGTGATAGATCGTGTCGGCGTGCGCGACGATCGTCGCGCGCAGCTCGGCTTCGCTCTGGTCCGCCCGCGTGTACAGCTCGCGCCCGCCTTGCGACGCGAGCGGCGTTTGCGACAGGATCCGGCGCATCGCCTGCGCACCGCGCACGAGCAGGTCGAGATCGCGCGTATCGCTGAAGAAGCGCGGATCGATCAGCGGCGCGTCGCGCGCATCGCCGCTCGCGAGGGCCACCGTGCCACGGCTGAACGGGCGCAGCGCGCACACGTGCAGCGAATAGCCGAAGCCCCAGTGCATCTTGCGGTTGTGGTCGTCGACCAGCGCCGTGCAGAAATGCAGCTGCAGGTCCGGTCGATCGAGCGACGGGTCGCTCTTGATGAAGCCGCCGGCCTCCGCGACGTTGCTCGTCATCATCCCCGTGCGGCTCGAGAAATAGCGCGCGAGCGCCGGCGTCATCTTTGCGATGCCGCGCAGGCAGATGCCGACCAGCTCCGACGAATTCACGCGCGTGTTGATGATGAAATCGATATGGTCGATCAGGTTGGCGCCGACGTCCGGCGCGTCCTGCACGATCGCGATCCCGTGCCGGCGGAGCTGCTCTGCCGGACCGATCCCCGAGCACATCAGCAGCTGCGGCGAATTGAACGCGCCGGCCGACAGAATCACCTCCGCCCGCGCGCCAAGCGTCTCGACGCGCCCGTCGCGCGACACCACGACGCCGACCGCGCGCTTGCCGTCGAAGCCCACGCGCAGCACCGTCGCATCAGTGATCACATGCAGGTTCGGCCGGTTGCGGCCATAGATATACGCACGCGCGACGCTGCAGCGCGAGCCGTCGCGATGCGTGACCTGATAGAAGCCGACGCCTTCCTGCGTCGCGCCGTTGAAATCGTTGTTCAGCGGATAGCCGGCCGCGTGCGCGGCCTGGATGAATCGTTCGGAGAACGGATTGCGAAAGCGCAGATCGGAAACCGTCAACGGGCCGTCCGCGCCGTGCCATGCATCGGCGCCGCGCTCGTTGCCTTCCGCGCGGCGGAAATACGGCAGCACGTCCTGCCAGCCCCAGCCCGTTGCGCCAAGCTGTGCCCACTCGTCGTAGTCACCCGGATGGCCGCGCGTGTAGATCATCGCGTTGATCGCGCTCGAGCCGCCCATCCCGCGCCCGCGCGGCTGGTAGCCGCGACGGCCGCCGAGGCCCGGCTGCGGCACCGTCTCGTAACCGTAGTTCGTGCCGAGCTTGAACGGCACGAGCGCCGCGATCCCCACCGGCATGTTGACGAGCAGGTTGCGCTCGGTGTGCGAGCCGGCCTCGATCAGCGCGATCGTCGCGTCGGGGCATGCATCGGCGAGGCGGCTGGCGAGGCTCGAGCCGCCCGACCCGCCGCCAACGATGATGTAGTCGTATTGCATGTCACGTCTCCTTCGTGTCATGAACGGCGCGCGGCGCGGCCGGCTCCCGCTTGTAATGTTCGGGCATTGTAGGAATGGCCGTCGCGCGCGCGGCACGCCGATTCAAGAGCGATTCCTCTAAACGCCCGCGTGAACTAAATTTAAGATGTATCGATTGATGCGACGCGATGCACCGGCCGCCAGAAGCCGCGCTGTCGCGAAACTGGGGAGACGACGATGCAGCGCGACGTTCTGCAGGCCGCGTGCCGACCGGGTGGTCCGGACGCACCGCGCGCGGCCCGCATTTCATTTCAAACGGACGCCCGGACGGTGGCGACCGGCACCGTGCGCGCGGCCGGTCGAAATCGAACGACGCCACGTGTCGCCGACCGTTTGGACGGCTTGTCGAATGAGCGACCCGACCTGCCGGTGCGACGGTCGCCACGCGCATCGCGCAGCCCCGTTTCGGTGCGCGCACAAGCGCCCGCAGCGCGCCATCGCGCAGCAGCCGGAAATCGCATCCGGCCGCACATGCGCATCGTACAACCCCGTTTTCGGACGCGAACACCGTCGCGCGAATGCGACGCTTGCCGCACGCTGCACCCCGTTTTCACCCGCGCATCGCATCCGGCCCCGCGCCGCGCGACGCGCGCCACCCTGATCCGCCCCGCCACGCTCGCCGAGCGCTCACGTGCGGCCTGACTGCTGGCCGACGTGCCACGCCCAACTGGAGGAGACGATATGAAGAACGACCTGCCCGAACTGGCCCCGCAAGCGCTGCCGTCGGTCGATGCGCTGACAGCGCTGCTGCGCGACCAGCGCGCGGCCTACCTGCGCGCGCCCTATCCGGAGTGGGACACCCGCGCGCAGCATCTGCGCGCGCTGCGCACCATGCTGCTCGATCACGCGGATGCACTCGCCGACGCGATCAGCGCCGACTTCGGCCACCGCGCGAAGCAGGAAGTGCTGCTGTCGGAAATCTGGATGGCGAAGGAAGAGATCGACGACGCGCTCAAGCACGGCAAGCGGTGGATGAAGCCGATCAGCAAGCCGATGAACAAGTGGCTGCGCCCGGCGCGCGCGAAGGTGCTGCCGCAACCGCTCGGCGTGGTCGGCATCGTCGTGCCGTGGAACTATCCGATCCTGCTCGCGGCCGGGCCGCTGATCTGCGCGCTCGCGGCCGGCAACCGCGCGATCATCAAGATGTCCGAACTGACGCCGCGCACGTCGGCGTTGTTCGAGCAATTGATCGCCAAGACCTTCTCGCGCGACCACGTCGCGGTCGTGAACGGCGATGCCGAGATCGGCGCCGCGTTCAGCGCGCTGCCGTTCGATCACCTGCTATTCACCGGCTCGACGCATGTCGGCCGCCACGTGATGCGCGCCGCGGCCGCCAATCTCACGCCCGTCACGCTCGAACTCGGCGGCAAGTCGCCGGCGATCATCGGCCCGAATGCGCGCTTCGATGCCGCAGTCGACGCGATCATCGGCGGCAAGACGCTGAACGCGGGCCAGACCTGCATCGCGCCCGACTACGTGCTGCTGCCGCGCGGGATGGAAGGCGCGTTCATCGAGCGCGCGCGGGCGCGCTTCGCCAAGCTGTATCCGCACCTCTCGACCAACGGCGACTACACGACGATCGTGTCGCCGCGCCATTACGCGCGGCTGCAGCAGCTTGCGACCGACGCGCAGGCGGCCGGCGCGCAACTGCATCCACTGTCGGACGCGCAGTCCGATCCCGCATCGCGCCGCTTCGTGCCGTGCGCGGTCACGCACGTGCCGGCCGCGTCGCAGCTGATGCAGGAGGAAATCTTCGGGCCATTGCTGCCGCTCGTGCCATACGAGCGGCTCGACGAGGCGATCGCGTACGTGAATGAGCGCCCCCGCCCGCTCGCGCTGTACCTGTTCGACGAGGATGGCGGTACGGTCGACCGCGTGATGCGCGAAACGATCTCGGGCGGCGTGACGGTCAACGACGCGCTGATGCACATCGCGTGCGGCAGCTTGCCGTTCGGCGGCGTCGGCGCGAGCGGGATGGGTGCGTATCACGGCTACGACGGCTTCGTGACGTTCTCGAAGATGAAGCCCGTGCTCACGCAGGCGCGCCTGAATACCCGCGGGCTGATCGCGCCGCCTTACGGCAGGCGCTTCGCCGCGGTGATCAGGATGATGCTGAAGTTCTGAGCGATGCGGGCCGCGCGCAATGCGTGGCGGCCCGCTCTGAACATGCCGCGCGGCGACGCTGCCGCGCGCGCCGTCACACGGGCCAGAGCGGCCCTTCCTGCATCGCGCCGATCTGCTCGCGCAGCTCGAGTACGCGTGCTTCCCAGTAGCGACGCGTGTTGAACCACGGGAACGCGGCCGGAAACGCCGGATCGTCCCAGCGGCGCGCGAGCCAGGCCGCGTAGTGGATCAACCGCAGCGTGCGCAGCGCTTCGACCAGATGCAGCTCGCGCGGCTCGAATTCGCAGAAGTCCTCATAACCGGCGAGCAGGTCCGCGAGCGCGCGCGACGCGCCTTCGCGATCGCCCGGCAGCAGCAGCCACAGGTCCTGGACCGCCGGTGCCATCCGGCTGTCGTCGAAGTCGACGAAATGCGGCCCCGCGTCGGTCCACAGCACGTTGCTCGGATGGCAATCGCCGTGCGTGCGCAGCAGGCGGATTTCGCCCGCACGCTCGAACGCGGCCTCGACGCCTTCCAGCGCGAGCGTGACCGCCGTCTCGTACGCAGGACGTACATCGTCGGGAATGAAATCGTGTGCGAGCAGGTAATCGCGCGGCTCGTAGCCGAAGGTGCGGATGTCGAGCACCGGACGCGCGACGTAAGGCTGCGTCGCGCCGACCGCATGAATGCGGCCGATGAAGCGGCCAAGCCATTCGAGCGTGTCGCTGCGGTCGAGATCGGGCGCGCGACCGCCGCGCCGCTCGAAGATCGAGAAGCGGAAGCCGTCGAACGCGTGCAGCGTGCGGCCGTCGAAGCCGCTCGCGGGCACCACCGGAATCTCGCGCGCGGCAAGTTCGGCGACGAACGCGTGTTCTTCCAGGATCGCGTCGTCCGACCATCGCTCGGGCCGGTAGAACTTCGCGACGACGGGCGGGCCGTCTTCGATGCCGACCTGGTAGACGCGGTTCTCGTAGCTGTTGAGGGCGAGCAGGCGCCCGTCGGTGCGCAGCCCGGCCGGCATCAGCACGCTGTCGAGCGCGTCGAGCACGCACTCGGGCGTGAGGCCGGCGAACGGCGGGCCGGCGGGAGCAGCGGGGGCGGAAGTGGCGTCTTTCATGCCCCGCATTGTGCCGTCAGCCGCGCCGAAACACGAGCGTCCGATGCGGCGCGCGTGCTCAGTGAACCGCGGCGCCGGCCGGCAGCACGGATTCGCCGGTGTCGATCAGGTCCTCGAGAAAGAACGGCTCGGTGTTGAGTTCTTTCGACTCGCCCGGCACGCCCGCGTACCAAGTCACCATGGCCATGTCGCCCAGAACGCGCTGAACGATGCCGCGCGCGCCCTTCGGCACAGCGATATGGGTAGTGCAGACAATCGACCCGACATGCATGATGGTTCCCCACTCTTGAATCTTGAAACCCGGCCCGCTGACGAGCCGGCAAATGCACGATCCGCGCCGCCCTCGGCGGGGTGTTGCGCGTGATCCCATTGTTCACGGTTTATCGAAGCGCGAAAAGAAGAAGAAGCGGGTGAAGTGCCGCGAATTCGTCGAATGTCTCCAATCAACCACTGCGTCGCGCGTGCGCTTGCACGGGCGGTTACCCCCATCATACCCTGTCGAATGTGACTGTCCGCCGAATCCCGCCGGGCATGCGATCCGCACGCGAATTATCAGATGCTCGCGCTGCGCGCGCTTGGCGACGTGCCCGCTGTCGGCATGGCTGCGCCGGCGCGAACGCAGCGCCACCGCATGACGTTCGCGCACGCAGCCGCGCCTTTGCGCCGACAGTTGCGCCGGATGGCCGCCTTGCGGTACCGTTGAAGCTCATTCGCGTTCAAGCGCATTTCGACACGATGCATCCGTTCACGTCCGCTCTCGCTCAATCCCGGCCGCAGTTCGACTCGCGGCCGCAGGCGTGCGCGCATCCGTCGGTCCTCCCTCCTCCTGTCGCACCGCCGCTCGTCGGCGCCGCGCCGCCCCCGCCGGCGGCACGCGTCGGCTGACCAGCCGGCTTTCGCTTTTTCGTTTTCCATTCGCCCGTTTGCGGCCGTTCGTGCGTCGTCACGCACGGCGCGTTGCTGCGCGCGCGACATGGAACGTATCGATCCGTTCGACAGGTGGATTCACATGGTTTCGTTCAAACGCGCGCTCGCCGCGCATGGCGTGACGTCGCTCTTCGTGCTGCTGTGGAGCAGCGGCGCGATCTTCGCTGAACTCGGTCTGCGTCACGCATCCGCGTTCGTCTTTCTCACCGCACGTTTCGCGCTCGCGTCACTCGTGCTGCTCGTCCTGGCCGTCATGCGCGGCCGCTGGCTGCCGCCGCGCGGCGAGCGGCGCATGGCCGCGCTGACCGGCCTGCTGATGATGGGCGGCTATTCGATCTTCTATCTGCTTGCGCTCGATCAGGGGATCGCACCGGGCGTGCTCGCGACGATCCTCGGCGTGCAGCCGATCGTCACGCTCGCGATGGTCGAGCGGCGCTGGCAACCGATGCGCGTCGTGGGGCTCGGGCTGTCGCTGGCCGGCCTCGCGCTCGTCGTGGGCCGCGGCGTGGGCGGCGCCGGCCTGCCGATCATGGGCATCGCCTGCGCGCTCACGGCGCTCGCCGCGCTGACCGTCGGCTCGCTGCTGCAAAAGCGCGTGCGCGCGGCGCCTGGCGACGTGCTGCCGCTGCAGAACGCAATCGGCCTCGCGCTGTGCTTGGCGATCCTGCCGTTCCGCCCCGTCTCGCTCGATGCGAGCTGGGCGTTCGTCGTGCCGCTGCTGTGGCTCGGCATCGTGATCTCGGTGATCGCGCAGTTGCTGTTCTACCGGTTGATGCAGCGCGGCGACCTCGTCAACGTGACGAGCCTGTTCTATCTCGTGCCCGTCGTCACCACGCTGATGGACGCGGTCTGGCTCGGCAACCGACCGGCGCCGCTCGCGCTCGCCGGCATGGGCGCGATCGTCGCGGGGCTCGTGCTCGTGTTCCGCACACCGGCCACTCGCGCGCAACCCGGTCGCGCGTAAGCGGACAGCCGCCGCACCCGCGGGTGCGGCGGCCCGTATCGAACCCGTACGACGTTTGTGCACAAACGGAAAGGAACGGGAAAGACTCGCGCAAGGCATTCGTCTGACTTCCGGGAAAAATACAGAATTCCCGGAGTTTTCCGCATACTTTTAATGGTTCGGATAGCGAAAAACGCCGCGAGGTTGCCTATACTCGAACTGCCGGCCCCACTCGCAATCGGGTCGGCACACATTAGAAAGCCCCGGCATGGGGCGGGTACAGGCGCGTGCGCCTGCGCCGGCCGACTATGGAGACACGCATGACGACCTATTTCACGATCGGCGACTTCATCCTGTTGATTCCGATGGCGCTGGCCGGCGCGCTATTTCTCGGCGCGGTGCCATGCGCGACCGAATTCCGCCACAACCTGCTGCGCGTGCTCGGCGTCATGCTTGGCGTCGGCGTTGCGGTATTGCTCGTCGAAGGCCTCCCCGCGCTGCTCTAGCGACCCGTTCGCGCACCGGTCACATCGCTGCACCGCAGCGACGTGACGGCTTGCTTGCGTGCGCCGCGATACGGCATGCGATCGTTCGCATCCCGTATCGACTGTCCTTGCTACCTATCAGATCGCCTGATCGGTTGACGGCTTTTCCCACAGATTGATGCCGCCTTCGGTCGCATGGCGATCGATCTCCGCGAGTTCGTCGGCGGAGAACTCGAGGTTCTTCAGCGCGCCGACGTTTTCACGCACCTGCTCCGCGCGGCTCGCGCCGATCAGCGCGGACGTCACGCGGCCATTGCGCAACACCCACGCGAGTGCCATCTGCGCGAGGCTTTGCCCGCGCCGCTGCGCGATGCCGTTGAGCTTGCGCACGTGCTCCAGGTTGTCCGCGCTCAGGTGCTCCTGTTTCAGCGAACCGCCGCCCGGCTTGTTCACCCGCGCATCGGCCGGCACGCCGTTCAGGTATTTCGACGTCAGCAGCCCCTGCGCGAGCGGCGTGAACGCGATGCTGCCCGTGCCGATCTCGTCGAGCGTACCGAGCAGATCCTGCTCGATCCAGCGGTTCAGCATGTTGTACGAAGGCTGGTGGATCAGCAACGGCACCTGGTATTGCGCGAGCAGTTCGGCCATCTCGCGCGTCTTCGCGGCCGAGTACGACGAGATGCCGATGTACAGCGCCTTGCCCTGCCGCACGGCCGACGCGAGCGCGCCGGCCGTTTCCTCGAGCGGCGTGTGCGCGTCGAAGCGATGCGAATAGAAGATGTCGACGTAGTCGAGGCCCATCCGCTGCAGGCTCTGGTCGAGGCTCGCGAGCACGTACTTGCGTGACCCGCCGCCGCTGCCGTACGGCCCCGGCCACATGTCCCAGCCGGCCTTCGTCGAGATCAGAAGCTCGTCGCGATACGGCCGGAAATCTTCCTTCAGCAGCCGGCCGAAATTGGTTTCGGCGCTGCCGTACGGCGGCCCGTAATTGTTCGCCAGGTCGAAGTGAGTGATGCCCAGGTCGAACGCGGTGCGCAGGATGTCGCGCTGCGTGTCGATCGGCGTCGAGTCGCCGAAGTTGTGCCACAGGCCGAGCGACAGGGCGGGCAGTTTGAGCCCGGATTTGCCGCAGGTGCGGTATTGCATGTCGGCATAACGTTCGGAAGCTGCTTCATAGGCCATGGGTCGGTTCCGTCAGGACGTCGGGGAAGGGACGCGCGCCGCACGCGAGCATCGCGCGCCGGCGGCGAAGGAAACACACGACGGCTATGGTAGCGAACGCGGCGCGAGCATGCACGGCAATGGACGCGGCCGCGCACGTCGCCTACACTGCGGCGTCTCGAATCACCGTTACAGCGAGGTTGGTATGTCCCGGGTCATCTCGGTTGCACTGCTCGTCGGCGGCGTCGTGCTGCTGTATTTCGGCGGCCAGTCGTTCCATTCGATCAACGACAACATGTCGCGCTTCTTCACCGGCTCGCCCGCCACGAAGACGATCCTGCTGATCGCAGGCGGCGCCGTCGCCTCGCTGATCGGCCTGATCGGCCTCGCGATGCCGGGCAACAAGCGCTGATCTAGCAGCCGCGCAGCTCGCGACGACTCGCGGCGCGCGGCTCAAAACGAAACGGGCGGCCCAGGCCGCCCGTTCTTCATCCGCCCGCGCGGCCGCAGCGCCGCATCGGGCGACCGGCGTCGGGCGACCGGCAGCGGGCAACCGGCCCGGCTGAATCGCCGTCCGAACCGCTGCTAGAACTGCACTTCCGGCTTCGTCGCCGAACGCGTGCCCGGCACCGGCCGGTTGCTCACCCCGTGATACGTGTAGACGAGCGAGAACTTCACCTGGTCGGAGCGGTTCTGCCCCGCGGAATGCAGCGTGTTGCAGTGGAAGAACACGACGTCGCCCGTCTGGAGCGGCGGGCAGGTTGCCGCATCGATCATCTTGCGGTTCTCCGGCAGGTCGCCGCGGAAGAACTTCGCGTCGTCGAACGCTTCCGGCCCGAATTCGGCCGTGTGCGACCCCGGCACCAGCCAGAGCGCGCCGTTTTCATTCGTTTCCGGCCCGAGCGCGAGCCACACCGACACCATGTCCGCACGTTCGAACGACCAGTAGCGGAAGTCGCGATGCCAGCCCGTCAGGCTCCCGTACGCGGGGTGCTTCGTCATCATGCAGTTGTGATGGGTGCGCGACAGCACCGGCTGCTCGCCGAAGTACTCGCGCATCCACGCGCCGATTTCGGGCGCGATCGCGCGCTCGGCGAACGCCGGATCGCGCCCATAGGCGTCCAGCAGCCGCCGCACCGTATGCCCGCCCGGCGCATGCTTCGAGTCCGGCGCGCCCGGGTAGCGCAAATCCGCCTCGAACTCGATCGGCTCCGCCGCTTCCTGCAACTGGCGCTCCGCGATGCGCTTGAGCGCCGCGCACTGCGCTTCGCTGACGAGGCCGCGCGCGACGACGAAACCACGTTCGCGCAATTCCGCGACTTGCGCGCGGATCGATTCCGACTGCAATGAAGACGACATGGGATGCCAGACGTTTATTGTGTGAATGTAACGATTGTAAATCGGCGCCGGATACCGCGAACAGCACCATTGTCGTGCGCAGGGGCATGCCAATCGCGGATTTGATCGGGATCAAGGGAACTGTACGGCGCGGCGCGAGCCTCAGCGACAGGCGGTATGCGGCGACTCGCTTGCGGCACAAGGGTTTATCGCGACTTTTGCGCGTCATGAATCCCTTGTAGCCTGTCGCGGCCTGTCAATTCTGGCGGGCGCGGCGCGCAACGACTTTCGGTAAGATCCGTTGCGTCATCCGAGGCCGTTCATACCAGTGCGCTCTTCAAGGGCGCCATCCATACAAGCGAAGCATCGTTCACATGCCATTCCGTCTGACTTCCCGTCTCAACCGCGTTGCGAAGCGCGTCGTACCGTCCGCTCCCGCCCGCTCGCTGCGCCATCACCGCGCCCGCACGCAGGCGCTCGCCGAGCACACGCACGCGCACAGCCGGCTGGACGGCATCCGTGCGTGGTTCCACGCATTCTTCTCGATGATGAGCGCGCAGGCGTTCGCACGCCGCGCCGGCCTGCGTTCGCTGCTGCAGAAGCCATCGTCGCTGCGCGCGCTCGCGCTGCGCCGCACGCTCGGCCCGCAGCGCCGCATCAACCGCCCGCGCCGCCTCGCGGCCAGCAACGGATGGTTTGGTTTCAGCGCACGCTGAAACCGCGCCGGCGGGCAATGCCCGCCACGATCGCCGTCATTTCGCCGGCGCTCGACACGCATAAAAAAACCCCGGCATGCCGGGGTTTTTCGTTTTCAGGCGGGCGACGCTTACGCGACGCGTGCCGTCGGCTCCACGCCGGCCGCTTCGGCCAGCACGAGCGCCTTGTCGGTTGCTTCCCACGAGAATTCCGGCTCTTCGCGGCCGAAGTGGCCGTAAGCTGCCGTCTTCTCGTAGATCGGACGCAGCAGGTCGAGCATCTTGATGATGCCCTTCGGACGCAGGTCGAAATGCTCGCGCACGAGCTTCGTGATCACGGCATCCGACACGCGGCCCGTACCGAACGTGTTGACCATCACCGAGGTCGGCTCGGCGACGCCGATCGCGTACGACACCTGGATCAGCGCGCGCGATGCGAGGCCTGCCGCGACGATGTTCTTCGCGACGTAGCGGCCGGCATACGCTGCCGAACGGTCGACCTTCGACGGATCCTTGCCCGAGAACGCGCCGCCGCCGTGCGGTGCGGCACCGCCGTACGTGTCGACGATGATCTTGCGGCCCGTCAGGCCGCAGTCGCCCTGCGGGCCGCCGATCACGAACCGGCCGGTCGGGTTCACCAGGAACTTGATGTCGCCCTTGATCAGGTCGGCCGGCAGCGTCGGCTTGATGATTTCCTCGATCACGGCTTCGCGCAGCGCCGGCAGTTCGATGTCCGGTGCGTGCTGCGTCGACAGCACGACGGTGTCGATCGAATCCGGGCGGCCGTCGACGTAGCGAACCGTCACCTGCGACTTCGCGTCCGGACGCAGCCACGGCAGGCGGCCGTCGCGGCGCAGGCTGGCCTGGCGCTCGACGAGGCGGTGCGACAGGTAGATCGGCAGCGGCATCAGTTCCGGCGTTTCGTCGCATGCGTAACCGAACATCAGGCCCTGGTCGCCCGCGCCTTGATCGAGGTTGTCGTCATGTGCGCGATCGACCCCTTGCGCGATGTCCGGCGACTGCTTGTCGTACGCGACGAGCACCGCGCAACCCTTGTAGTCGATGCCGTAGTCGGTGTTGTCGTAGCCGATGCGCTTGATCGTGTCGCGCGCGATCTGGATGTAATCGATGTTGGCCGTCGTGGTGATTTCACCGGCCAGGACGACGAGACCCGTGTTGCACAGCGTTTCGGCCGCAACGCGGGAATATTTGTCCTGCTCGAGGATGGCGTCGAGAATCGCGTCCGAGATTTGGTCCGCGACCTTGTCCGGATGGCCTTCAGAGACGGATTCGGACGTGAAGAGATAATCGTTTGCCACTTTTTCAGGCTCCTGTGTGGTTACGGTTGGTTTCACGTAGCCAGCTTCGTTGGGCCTGAAGCGGCGACGCTTTAGCGGATTACCAGGACCGGGTAGCGCGCTTCGCGCCAGCCGGCTTCGCCCCGCAAGTTGTCAGTTAACTCGGCGAAGCCCGTATTATAGCGACTTTCGTGAATTGTCACAGAGCCTCGCCCGTGCTGCATCGCCCGCTGTCCATCCCCCTTGTTCGCAACGTGCCGGCCAGCCGGCCCCACGGAGATTCCGCATGCTAGGCCGCCTCGGCACGCATCTCGCCATCGGCTTTCTGAAGCTGCTCGCCCTGCTGCCGTACGGTGTGACCGCACGGTTCGGCGATGGCCTCGGCTGGCTGCTGTACCAGATCCCCAGCCGGCGAAAGCGCATCGTACATACCAATCTGAAACTCTGCTTCCCCGACTGGAGCGACGAACGGCGCGAGGAAGTGGCCGGCCAGCATTTCCGCCATGCGATCCGCAGCTACGTCGAGCGCAGCTATCAGTGGTTCGCGTCGGAACAGGCCTACCGCAAGCTGTTCACGATCGACAGCGAAATCGACCTGAGCGATCCGGACATGCCGCCGACCCTCCTGCTCGGTCTCCATTTCGTCGGCATCGAGGCCGGCTCGATGGCGCTCAATCTCGCGCTCGGCCGTATGTGCGGCTCGCTCTACACGCCAATGAAGAACCCGGAAATCGACGCCGCGGCAAAAGCCGGCCGCAGCCGCTTCGGTGCGGAACTGGCGGGCCGGGCCGACAGCGCGCGTATCGTGCTGCGCTGGCTGCGCGATCGCAAGCCGGTGATGCTCGGCGCGGACATGGACTACGGGCTGCGCAACTCGACGTTCGTGCCCTTCTTCGGCGTGCCCGCCTGCACGCTGACGGCCGTCGGGCGGCTCGCGAAGACGGGCCGCGCGCAGGTCGTGCCGTTCATCGGCGAGGTGCTGCCGAACTACAAGGGTTATCGGCTGAAGGTATTCAAGCCGTGGGATCACTACCCGACCGGCGACGACGATCTCGACGCGCGGCGGATGAACGAATTCCTCGAGGAACAGATCCCGCTGATGCCCGAGCAGTACTACTGGGTTCACAAGCGCTTCAAGACGCGCCCGCCCGGCGAGCCGAGCCTGTACTGACCCCGCCGGGCGACCGCGGGCACGCCGTCATGCGCGCGCCTGCGCGCTCGCCGGCCTCGCCAAGCCCCGCTTCGAGACGCAACACCATTTCGGCGCGATGCCGGCATGGCCGTGCAGGACGCCCCTGTCCGCTGCATGTATCATTTGCGGCTGAGATCAGCACGACGAACGACGCCGCCCGGCACGGCCGCCGGCCGTTCGCTCGTGCTGGCCGCCTTGTTCGCCATGGAATTCCGGACCCAGTGAAACTCTCGTTCACCAAGATGCACGGCGCGGGCAACGACTTCGTCGTGCTCGACGGCTATTCGCGTGCGTTGCCGCCGCTCACCGAAGCGCAGGTGCGTGCGCTCGCCAACCGGCACTTCGGCATCGGCGCCGACCAGTTGCTGCTCGTCGAAAAGCCGACCGTCGACGGCGCGGATTTCAAGTACCGGATCTTCAATTGCGACGGCGGCGAGGTCGAACACTGCGGCAACGGCGCACGCTGCTTCGTGAAGTTCGTCAGCGACCGCGGCCTGACCGACAAGCGCAGCGTGCGCGTGCAGGTCATGAAGGGCCTGATCACGCTGACGCTGCAGGACAACGGCGAAGTCGTCGTCGACATGGGGGCGCCCGTGTTCGCGCCGGCGCAGGTGCCATTTGATGCGTCGGGCCTCGACGGCCGCGCCGAAAGCCGCGACACACTGTGGCCGCTGGACGTCGGCGGCGCGACGCGCTGGATTTCGGCGGTGTCGATGGGCAATCCGCATGCGGTGCAGGTCGTCGACGACGTCGAAGCGTATCCCGTACTGGAAGAAGGCCCGCTCATCGAGCGCCATGCGCGCTTCCCGCAGCGCGTGAACGCCGGCTTCATGCAGATCGTGTCGCGCCACGAAGTGAAGCTGCGCGTGTACGAACGCGGCGCGGGTGAGACGCTCGCGTGCGGCACGGGCGCGTGCGCGGCGGTCGCGGCCGGCATCCGGCGCGGCCTGCTCGATTCGCCCGTGACCGTCCATACGCACGGCGGCACGCTGACGATCGGCTGGGACGGCGCGCGCGACGAAGCCGCCGCGCTGATGATGGCCGGGCCCGCCGCGACCGTGTTCGAAGGCGAGATCGACCTGAACGCCTGACCCTGCAACGTCCTTGATAACTGAACGCGCCAGCCACATGAACGATCGCGAAGTCGCCGACTACCTGCTCGCCAATCCCGAATTCTTCGCGCAGCACGCCGAACTGCTCGCGACGATCCGTCTCGCGAACCCGCACGGCAAGGCCGCGATCTCGCTGCAGGAGCGGCAGATGGAGATGCTGCGCGACAAGAACAAGCATCTCGAGCGCCGGCTCGCCGAGCTCGTGCGCTACGGCCACGAGAACGACAGCCTGTCCGCGAAGTTCAGCCGCTGGACCGCGCGCGTGATCGCGGAACGCGACCCGTACGCGCTGCCGCGCACGATCGCCGAAGGCATCGCCGACGTGTTCGACGTGCCGCAAACCGCGCTGCGCGTGTGGGACGTCGCCGACACCTACGCGCAGGCCGATTTCGCGCGCCAGGTCGGCGAGGAAGTGCGCCTGTTCACGAACGGGCTGTCGACGCCGTACTGCGGCGCGAACACCGGTTTCGAGGCCGCCCAGTGGCTCGCGCCCGCGCTCGCGGCACCGGCCGCGAATGCGGCGGATGGCGCGGAAACCGCGCCGCCGGCA
>NZ_VWWG01000013.1:0-80522 GCF_011753085.1 Burkholderia sp. Tr-862 | reverse complement strand
GTCGCGGCCGAATGCGGCTACGCGAACGCCGGCCACTTCAGCCATCGCTTTCGCGACGCGCACGGCACGACGGCGAACGCGTACCGGCGCGCGATGCAGGGCGGCTGAGGCCGGCGCGCCTTTCGACGGCCGGCGCCGCCGCGCGCATCCGGCGCCCTCGTCTCCCGCTTACGCGCCCCGCCGCGACAGTTCCTGCTCGAGCGCGGCCACGCCGGCCGGCAGGTCGACCGGCACCTTCAGATCGTCCATCGTGCGGCCGAACGCATGCAGCGTGCGGAACAGGTTGTGTTCGCGGCACTGTTCGCCCATCTGCCCGATCCGCACGATCGGCAGCCCGAACGAGCCCGAGATCTCGACCTGGTACTGCTGCGAGATATGGCCGCACACCATCCCGGGCGTGAGCCCCTCGGGCGTCTCGATCCCGACCACTGAATTGAGCCGGCACTCCTTCGGCGCATAGAGCGTGAGCCCCATCGCCTCGACGCCCGCCTGCAGCGCGAGCGAGCAGCGCAGGTGGCGCGCGAAGCGGCTTTCGAGCGTCTCCGCGCAGACGAGGCGCAGCGCCTCGTGCAGCGCGAGCACGCCCGACACCGGCGCCGTGTAGTGATAGCCCGCGTTGTGCCAGAAGTTCTCCGCGAGCGCCATGTCGAGGCACCAGTGCGCGTTCGGTTCCGGACGCTGCTTCATCCGATTCCACGCGGCGTCGGAGAACGCGATCAGCGATACGCCGGGGATCGACGACAGCCCCTTCTGGCCGCCCGTGATCACCGCGTCGATGCCCCATGCGTCCATCTCGAGCGGCATCGTCGACAGCGTGCACACCGCATCGACGACGACCAGCGCGCCGGCCGCCTTCGCGAGTGCCGCGATCTCGCGCAGTTCTCGGTTCCATACGGTGTTCGACGTCTCGCCCTGCACGATCGTGACGATCTCGGGCCGCTCGCGCGCGATGGCGTCCGCGATCTCGTCGAGGCTCGCGACCGAGCGGTCGGCCACTTCGAGCGTCGCGACGTCGGCGCCGACGCGCGTCGCCATCTCGGCCATCCGCGCGCTGAAGAAGCCGTTGCGGATCGACAGCACGCGCGTGCCGCGCCACGCGAGGTTCGAGATCGCCATTTCCATCGCGGCCGAGCCGGGGCCGGCCACGCCGAGCACCCATTTCGTGCGGGTCTGGAACACATAGCGCGCCATCTCCTTCACCTGCTCGATGATCTTCGCCATCGTCGCGCCGAGGTGGTTGATCACGATCGTGTTCGCCTTCGCGACGGCGGCCGGGATCGGGACCGGGCCGGCCCCCATCATCAGCAGCGGTTCTTCGGGCAAGATCGCGTCGAGCGGCACGACGACGGGACAGGGAATCGGCGAGTAATCGATGGACATGGCAGGCAAAAGAGGAGGGAAGAAAACGCACGGACGTGTCGTCCGCCGCGCGGCATGGCGAACTGATCGATCATTCCGTGTTCCGCGGCCGCGCGCAAGAGGCACCCGTGGCCGGACAGCGTGCCGGTGGCCCGGTCGACGGACCGGGCCACCGGCCGCGCACCTGTCCGACGACCGGGTTCCGTATTGCCGCGGCATTGCCGTGCGCATGCGAAACGGTTCCATCGGGGGTTCGATCCCGGCGATTTTCCCCGGCAATATCGGGACGAGTCCCGGATTTCCGCCTTCAGCGCCGTGCAGTATCGGCCGGAATACCGGTGATCACGAAAAAAATCGCGCAGGTGGAATCGACCCACGAAAACCGCGATTTGCGCAAAAACATCCATTATCGCAGCATCTATTGGTGAGCGATTTCACCAAATACCGGATCCGGCCGCCACGGTTAGCGCACAACACATTGATTTACAGGAAAAATCTTCAAATCTCAGGCACCCCCTCTTCAATACGCCCAAGTTATCCGATCGCACCCTCGCGACCCCGATTCGTTAAAGCGATACCCGTGATTTCGATTTTACGCAACCCGCCCTTTTTCGCAGGTTGACGGGTAACGCATCTGTAATGAACAATTGTCTGCAGAATGGAAAACCGATTTTTCGATACGAAGGAGAACCGGGTGTCGCGCGACGGTTTTCCAGGTCGTGCAACGAAAAATCACAACCGATATCAATCAACCGGGCCAGAAATTCGCGAGCCATGAACCAGATTCAGACCATGCGTGTGTTCGTCTGCGTCGCCGAGCAGCAGAGCTTCCGCCGCGCGGCGCACCATCTAGGCGTGTCCAATGCGCTCGTCACGCGTTCGATAGCGATGCTCGAGTCTCACCTGAACACGCGGTTGATCCACCGCACCACGCGCAACCTGTCGCTGACCGAGGCCGGCCTGCGCTACCTCGACGGCTGCCGCGCGCTGCTCGAGGAATTCGATCATCTCGAGGCATCCGTCGCGCATGCGGTGCGCGAGCCGGCCGGCACGCTGCGGGTCGTCGCGTCGGGCCTGCTGTCGCCGCTCGCGGTGACGCTGCTGGTCAGCAGCTTCCGGCACCGCTACCCCGAGCTGCGGGTGCAGCTCACCGTCGCCGAAGGGCCGCTCGACGTGCTCGATTCGGGCTACGACGTCGGCATCGTGACCGGCAACCGGCTCGACGGCAACCCGACGCTGATCGGCCACGCACTCCCGCCGGCCCCGCTCGTCGCCTGCGCGGCGCCCGCGTATCTCGAACGGCGCGGCGAGCCGCGCGCGCCCGACGACCTGCCGGGCCACGACTGGGTCGCACTCGCGCCGCACCAGCATGCGCCCGCGTGGCGGCTGGTCGGCCACGACGGCGCAACGCATTCGATCACGCTACGCCCGACCTGCACGGTCAACCAGCTGGCGCTCGTGCACGCGGCGGCCGTCGCCGGCTCCGGCATCGCGGTGCTGCCCGAGCCGTGCGTCGCCGACGCGCTCGCCACCGGCACGCTCGTGCGGCTGTTGCCCACCTACCAGATCGACGACCCGGACGCGCAGCTGTCGCTCGTCTACCCGAACCGCCAGTACGTGCCGGCCCGCACGCGCAGCTTCGTCGAGCACGCGCTCGAGCATTTCGGCGTGCAGGCGGCCCGCGCGCCGGCCGGCTACAGCTTCCTGCGCACGCCCGATCGCGTCGATCTCGTCACGGGGCGGCAGACGGGCCTGCAGTAAACTGCACGCGACAGCCATTGGAGGTGCAGCGTGCGCGTGATCCTGTTCAGCAGCCGGCAGTACGACGACGAATCGTTTACCGCCGCTAACCGGCAGTTCGGCTATCGGCTGCACTTCCAGCCGTCGCACCTCGACGCGGAAACCGCGATCCTCGCGCACGGCTATGAAGTCGTGTGTCCGTTCGTCAACGACACCGTCGACGCGGCCGTGCTCGAACGGCTCGCCGACGGCGGCACGCGCCTGATCGCGCTGCGCTCGGCCGGGTTCAACCACGTCGATCTGGCAGCCGCCGAGCGGCTCGGCATCGCGGTCGTGCGGGTGCCGGCCTATTCGCCGCATGCGGTGGCCGAACACGCGGTCGCGCTGATCCTCGCGCTCAACCGCCGGCTGCCGCGCGCGGTCGCGCGCACGCGGGAAGGCGACTTCTCGCTGAACGGCCTGCTCGGCTTCGACCTGCACGGCAAGACCGTCGGCGTGATCGGCACCGGCCTGATCGGCCGCGTGTTCGCGAAGATCATGATGGGTTTCGGGATGCACGTGCTCGCGCACTCGATGCCGCCGTACGACGACGAGCTGATCGCGTTCGGCGCGCGCTACGTCGAGCTCGACGCGCTGCTGCACCACGCCGACATCGTCAGCCTGCACTGCCCGCTGCTACCGTCGACGCACCATCTGATCAACGCGCAGACGCTCGCGCGGATGAAGCACGGCGCGATGCTGATCAATACCGGCCGCGGCGGCCTTGTCGACGCACAAGCGCTGATCGACGCGCTCAAGAGCGGCCAGCTCGGCCATCTCGGGCTCGACGTGTACGAGGAGGAAAGCGGCCTCTTCTTCGAGGATCACTCCGACCTGCCGCTGCAGGACGACGTGCTCGCGCGCCTGCTGACGTTCCCGAACGTGATCGTCACGTCGCACCAGGCGTTCTTCACGCGCGAGGCGCTCGCCGAGATCGCGCACACGACGCTGCTGAACATCGAGGCATGGCACGCCGGCACGCCGACCAACGTCGTCACGGCGGGGCGCTGAGCCGCGGCATCGCGCGTTCGGTGCGCGCGATCCTCAACGATTCGCCATTTTGTTTCGACTGATGTAACGCCGCACGCGCCGCGTCTGCTATCGTTGCGCGGACCTCCCCTGCTTTCTGCCGCCCATGCGTTTCGACGACTCCGCCATTGCCGCGGTCTACCGCGCCATCTTCGAACGGCGCGACATGCGCCACTTCACGCCGGCGCCCGTCGATCCGGCCACGCTCGCGCGATTGCTGCGCGCCGCGCACCACGCGCCGAGCGTCGGCTTCATGCAGCCGTGGCGCTTCATCCGCATCACCGACGCCGCGCTGCGCACCGCGATCCATGCGCTGGTCGAGGCCGAGCGCTGCGCGACCGCCGACGCGCTCGGCGAGCGGCAGGACGAATTCATGCGGCTGAAGGTCGAAGGCGTGCGCGAATGCGGCGAATTGCTGGTCGTCGCGCTGACCGACGATCGCGAGCGCCACGTGTTCGGCCGCCGGACGCTGCCGGAGATGGACCTCGCGTCCGCCGCGTGCGCGATCCAGAACATGTGGCTCGCCGCGCGCGCCGAAGGGCTCGGGATGGGCTGGGTGTCGCTGTTCGACGTCGACGCGCTACGAACGCTGCTCGGGATGCCGGCCGGCGCGAAGCCGATCGCCGTGCTGTGCGTCGGGCATGTCGATGCGTTCTATGCGAAGCCGATGCTCGAGGAGGAGCGCTGGGCCGCGCGGATGCCGATCGACGCGTGCCTGTTCGAAAACGGCTGGGACGTGCCGGCCACGCAGGCCGCCGATCGTGCGGCGGACTCCGACACGAGCGGCGGACCGTCGCCGTCGTCCGGCGTTTCCGCCACGGACGACCACTCCGACTCGACACCCGCCGCGGCGCCTCCCGGCCGCTGACCGAGCGCACGCCGCGTGGAACGGCCGCGACACGGCGTCGCTCCGGCCCGATAGTCGGCCATGCCGCCGCGGCTGTCGAACCCACCGCTGAATCCGGCCGCACGCGCATGACGCGCGGCGGCCCGACCTCGCGCCGCGGCGTTCGTTGCGCACGCAACCCCAACCGATCCTGATGGCCTTCATGGACCTTTCAAGGGCCGCGGTGTAGCATCGCGGCCGATGAAAGCCATTCTCAATCGTGATTTCCTCGCGCTGATCCTGAGCGTCGCGGTGGTCGGTCTCGGCACCGGCGCCACGCTGCCGCTCACCGCACTCGCACTGACCGAAGCCCGACACGGCACCAACGTCGTCGGCATGCTGACGGCCGCGCAGGCCCTCGGTGGCCTGGCGATCGTCCCGTTCGTCACGGCGCTCGCGCGGCGCATCGGCGCGCGCCGCGCCATCGTCGTGTCGGTCGTGCTGCTCGCCGCGGCCACCGTGCTGATGCAGTTCACGTCGAACCTGATCCTGTGGGGCGTGCTGCGCGTGCTGTGCGGCGCGGCGCTGATGCTGCTGTTCACGATCGGCGAAGCGTGGGTCAACCAGCTCGCCGACGATTCGACGCGCGGCCGCGTGGTCGCGATCTACGCGACCAACTTCACGCTGTTCCAGATGGCGGGCCCCGTGCTCGTCAGCCAGATCGCCGGCGCGACGAGCATCCGCTTCGCGCTGTGCGGTGCGCTGTTCCTGCTCGCGCTGCCGACGCTCGCGACCATCCGGCGCGCGCCGCTCGCCGGCGACGACGCGCATCACGAAGCGCACGACAGCTGGCTCGCCGTGCTGCCGCGCATGCCCGCGCTGATCATCGGCACCGGCTTCTTCGCGCTGTTCGATACGCTCGCGCTGTCGCTGCTGCCGCTCTACGCGATGGATCACGGCGTCGCGAGCGCGACCGCCGTGCTGCTCGCGTCGATCATGCTGTTCGGCGACACCGCGATGCAATTCCCGATCGGCTGGCTCGCGGACAAGCTCGGCCGCGAACGCGTGCACCTCGGCGCCGGCTGGATCGTGCTCGCGGGCCTGCCGCTGCTGCCGTTCGTGATCGCGAACCCGTGGCTGTGCTGGCCGCTGCTGTTCGTGCTCGGCGCGGCGGCCGGCAGCATCTACACGCTGTCGCTCGTCGCGTGCGGCGAACGCTTCCGCGGCGCGGCGCTCGTCACCGCGAGCTCGCTCGTGTCGGCGTCGTGGAGCGCCGCGAGCTTCGGCGGCCCGCTGGTTGCCGGCGCATTGATGGAGCAACTGGGCAGCGACGCGCTGGTCGGCGTGCTGGTCGCCTGCGTCGCCGCGTTCGTCGCGGCCGCGCTATGGGAACGACGCGCCGCGTTGCAGCGCGCGGTCTGATGCCGACACCGACGCGGTCGCTGTCGCTGTCGCGCAGCGTCCACCCCGGTACATGCGAGCGCATACGCGCCGCCACCCGCCACCACAACGAAAACGGCCCGCGCGATGCGGGCCGCCCAGTCCTTGCGGATCACACGGGACGTGTCACGCGCTCCGCGCGGGCAGAATCTTGCCGGCACACGCGCCGAAGCCGACGCGATAACCGTCGCCCTGGCACCAGCCCGCGAGCGTGAGCTCGTCGCCGTCCTCGAGGAACGTGCGGCTGCCGCCGCCGTTCAGCGCGAGCGGCTCCTTGCCGTTCCACGTCAGTTCGAGCAGGCTGCCGAACGAATCCTTCGTCGGCCCGCTGATCGTCCCCGAACCCATCAGGTCGCCGACGCGCGTGTTGCAGCCCGCGACCGTGTGATGCGCGAGCTGCTGCGCCATCGTCCAGTACATGTACTTGAAGTTGGTGCGGCAGATCGACGTCGCTTCGGCCGCCCCTTGCGCGCGCAGCGTCACTTCGAGCGCGATGTCGAACGCATGCTTGCCCGCGTGGCGCAGATACGCGAGCGGCTGCGGCGACTGCTCGGGCTGCGCGACGCGGAACGGTTCGAGCGCGTCGAGCGTGACGATCCACGGCGAGATCGTCGTCGCGAAACCCTTCGAATTGAACGGGCCGAGCGGCACGTATTCCCACTGCTGGATGTCGCGTGCGCTCCAGTCGTTGAGCAGCACCATCCCGAAGATATGCGCTTCGGCGTCCTCGCACGCGATCGGTTCGCCGAGCGCATTGCCGCGGCCGACGATGAAGCCCGTCTCGAGTTCGAGGTCGAGCTTGCGGCACGCGCCGAACACCGGGCGCTCCGCGTCGGGCAACTTCAGTTGCCCGTTCGGGCGCCGCACCGGCGTGCCGCTCACGACCACCGACGACGCGCGGCCGTTGTAACCGATCGGCATCTCCAACCAGTTCGGCATCAGCGCATTCTTCGGATCACGGAACATCGAGCCGACGTTGGTCGCATGCTCCTTCGACGAGTAGAAATCGGTGTAGCCGGGAATGTCGACCGGCAGATGCAGCGTCGCGTCGCGCTGCGCGACGAGCACCTGCGCGCGCAGCGCGGCGTCATCGCGCAGCCGCGCGGCGTCGCGCGAGAACAGCTGCGACAGCTGCACGCGCACGCTGCGCCATGCATCGCGGCCGAGCGCGATGAACGGGTTGAGCGTCGGCGCGGCGAACACGTCGGCACCGGCCGGCAGCGTCACGAGGCCCGCCCGCGCGAGCGCGGCGAGGTCGACGATCTGGTCGCCGAGCGCGACGCCCGCGCGCTGCGCCGCCTGCTTCGCATCGCTGAATATGCCGAACGGCAAGTTCTGGATCGGGAAATCGCAGGCGGGATCGTTCGCCGTCTCGACCCAGCTCTTGCGAGCCGGATCAAGTGTCGCGCGCCAGTCTTGGGTATCGCTCATCAAATGCTCCGAAAAAAACCGTCCTTCAGGGCGGGGAGAGAAAGAGTGCCGTTGACAGGCAGCTTCTTCCAGGGGTTAGCATCACCGGTATGATTCTTGTCTACCGCTACCGAGTGAAGTCGCTCAACGGACTGCTTAACAAGCAGAGCCGTGCGGTGAACTACGTCTGGAACTTCTGCAACGACACGCAGAAGCATGCGCTCAAGTGGAGCAAGAAGTGGCCTACAGGATTCGATCTGAATGGACTGACGAGCGGCACCAGCAAGGAGCTCGGCATCCACTCCGGTTCGATCAACGCAACTTGTGAGCAGTACGCGCAATCGCGCAGCCAGCACCGACGCTCTTACCTGCGCTATCGCAGCAAGAGATCGCTCGGTTGGGTGCCGCTGAAGGGGCGCGACTTGAAGCGCGAGGGCGAGGCCTTTCGCTTCGCCGGCAACACCTTTCGCGTGTTCAACAGCCGACCGCTTCCCGAAGGCAAGATCAAGGACGGAACCAACTTCGCGCAGGATGCGCGCGGCAACTGGTTCTTGAATATCGTGATCGAAATGCCCGATGTTCAGGCCCGCCCGATCCATTCCGGTGTCGGCATCGATCTCGGCCTGAAAGACTTCGCCACACTTTCGACCGGCGAGAAGCTGCCTAACGATGGGTTCGGTCGATGTGCGGCCGAGAAGCTTGCGAAAGCGCAAAGGGCGCGAAAACACAAGCGGCATATCGCGAAGTTGCACGCGAAGGTCGCGAACGCCCGCGCCGACTTCCAGCACAAGCTCGCACTCGATCTGGTGCGACGCTTTGATTACATCGCGGTCGGCAATGTGTCGGCTGCCAAGCTCGCCAGAACCAGGATGGCGAAGAGCGTCTACGACGCGTCCTGGTCGCCCTTCCGAAACAAGCTCCGTTACAAGGCGATCGCGCACGGGGCCACGTTCGAGGAAGTTGACGAAAGCGGTTCTACCCAGTCCTGTTCGGCGTGCGGGTCGAAAGACAGCACGACGCGGCCGAAAGGTATCGCAGGACTGCGAATAAGAGAGTGGGCCTGCGATGGCTGTGGTGTCGTGCATGATCGTGATATCAACGCTGCGCTGAACATTCTCCGATGCGGACGTGCATCGCCAGTCGTGGGAACCGCCCCCCGTTAGGGAGGCGAGGACGTCAACGTTGCTCCGGATTGAAGTGTTTCCTGATGCCTTGCCAGCATTCGAAGTAGTCGGCCTGCAGCTGCGCGGTGTCGAGCGCGTAGCGCGTCGGACGGATCAGCGTGCGGGTTTCGAACATGAACGCCATCGTCGCGTCGACCTTGTGCGGCTTCGTCGTGTCGCCCGCCGACGCCTTCTCGAACGTGTCCGCGTCGGGTCCGTGACCCGACATGCAGTTGTGCAGGCTCGCGCCGCCCGGCACGAAGCCCTCGGCCTTCGCGTCGTACGCGCCGTGCACGAGCCCCATGAACTCGCTCGCGACATTACGATGGAACCACGGCGGGCGGAACGTATCCTCGGCCGCGAGCCAGCGCGGCGGGAAGATCACGAAGTCGATCGTGTCGACGCCCGGCGTGTCGCTCTGCGACTGCAGCACGAGGAAGATCGACGGATCCGGATGGTCGAAGCTGATCGAGCCGATCGTGTTGAACAGGCGCAGGTCGTATTTGTACGGCGCGTAGTTGCCGTGCCACGCGACGACGTCGAACGGCGAATGGCCGATGTCCGCGCGCCAGAGGCGCCCGTTCAGCTTCGCGACCAGCTCGAACGCGCCTTCGCGATCCTCGTACGCGGCCTGCGGCGTCAGGAAATCCCGCGGATTCGCGAGCCCGTTCGAGCCGATCGGGCCGAGGTCCGGCAGGCGCAGCAGCGCGCCGAAGTTCTCGCAGATGTAACCGCGCGCGTCACCGTCCGGCAGCGCGACGGAAAAACGCACGCCGCGCGGGATCACCGCGATCTCGAACGGCTCGACGTCGAGCCAGCCGAATTCGGTCGCGATGAAGAGCCGCCCCTGCTGCGGCACGATCAGCAGTTCGCCGTCGGCGCTGTAGAAGAAACGGTCCTGCATGGAGCGGTTCGCCGCATACAGGTGGATCGCGCAGCCGTTCATCGCGGCCGCCGAGCCGTTGCCGGCCATCGTCACGAGCCCTTCGACGAAATCGGTCGGCTCGACCGGCATCGGCAGCGGATCCCAGCGCAGCTGGTTCGGCGGCGTCGGCGGCACGTCGGCCGAATCGCCGAATTCCGACACGAGCCGCTGCGGGCCCGTGAACGGCTCGAACGGCCGGTGCACGGCCGCCGGCCGGATCCGGTACAGCCACGAGCGGCGGTTATGGCCGCGCGGCGCGGTAAATGCGGTGCCCGACAACTGCTCCGCATACAAGCCGTACGGCGCGCGCTGCGGCGAATTGCGGCCGTGCGGCAGCGCGCCGGGCAGCGCCTCGGTCGCGAATTCGTTCGCGAATCCGCTCAGGTAGCCGGCGGTTGCCGGTTTCGACAGGTCAAGCGTCATCGTTTCCTTTCTCCATCAATTCATGGCGGCGTTCGGCGCCTGCGCACCGCTGCGCCGCGTTACGCCGGCCAGCCCCAGCACGAACAGCGCCGAGCACAGCACGGGCACCGCGGCCGCGTGGAACAGCGCGCCGTGTGTCCAGTTGAGCGCAATCAGTTGTCCGCCGACGAGCGGCCCGAGCACCGAGCCGATCCGGCCGATGCCGAGGCTCCAGCCGATGCCCGTCGAGCGCAGCGAAGTCGGGTAATACTGGCCCGCGAGCGCGTTCACGGCCGGCTGCCCGCCGACCACGCAGAATCCGCCCGCGAACACGACGATCAGCAGCCACGGCAGCGCATGCGCGACCGAGCCGATCAGGCCGACCGAGACGGCCGCGCACGCGAAGCACGCGAACAGCACGCGCACGAAGCCGTGGCGTTCGATGAACCAGCCGAGCGACAGCGTGCCGATCACGCCGCCCGTCTGCAGCACCGTGCCGACGATCACCGCCGTGCCCGGCGAATAGCCCGCGTCGCGCATGACGGTCGGCAGCCAGTTCGACAGGAAGTACAGGTCGATCAGGTTCATGAAGCTGATCGCCCACAGCAGCAGCGTGACCGGCAGGCGGCCATGACGGAACAGCTCGGCGACCGGCGCGCCGCTCACTGCGCGCTCGCGCACGACGAGACGCGTGTTCGCGTCGATGCCGGCCTGCGGCGCGAATCGCGCGAGCCAGTCGCGTGCCTGCGCGTCGCGTCCTTTCAGCACCAGGAACTGCAGCGACTCGGGCAGCCGCGCGAGCATCGCGATCGTCAGCACCAGCGGCACCGCGCCGCCGACGAAGAACACCGAGCGCCAGCCGAGCGCCGGAATCAGCGCGGCGCTGATGAAGCCGCCGATCGCGGCGCCGAGCGTGAAGCCGCACGACACGATCATCATCCGCTTCACACGATGCGCCGCCGGGCTGAACTCGCCGACCAGCGCCATCGCGTTCGGCATGATGCAGCCGAGGCCGAGGCCCGTGACAAAGCGCAGCGCCATCAGCACCGGGATCGAGCCCGCGAACGGCGTCGCGAGCATCGTCACCGCGAAGAACAGCGTCGAGCCGATCAGCACCGGGCGCCGCCCGATCCGGTCGGCGAGCACCGACAGCCCGAGCGCGCCGAGCAGCATCCCGAACAGGCTCGCGCTGAACACCGGACCGAGCGCCTGCTTCGGCACGCCCCATTCGGCGATCACGCTGGGCGCGACATACCCCATCGCCTGCGCATCGAAGCCGTCGATCACGAGGCACAGCCCGCACAGCGCGAGCAGCATCCAGTGAAAGCCCGGACGATGGGTCTCGTCGATCACGCGCTCGACTTCGAGCACGCGCGCGTCGGCCGGCGCCGCGCTCATTGCGCGGCCTCGGCGGTCGGATGCACGGCGGGCGTCACGCCCTGGCGCGCGAGCGCCATCGCTTCGCGCAGCACGTCGGCGTCGCCGATATGGTTCGCGAGCAGCAGGATCAGCTTCGCGTTGACGAGCTGGCTGTCGGCGTCCGACAGGTCGCGATGCATGTCGATCAGCGCTTCGTAGAACGCGTCCGGATCGGCCAGGCGCGGGCGGGTGTCGAGTCGGGGCATGACGGGTGTCTCCGGTGTCGTTGTCGTGTCGATACGGGGTTCAGCGTGCGCAGGTCGCGCGCGCCAGTGCGTCGGCGATCGCCTGGCGCTCGAGCGTGCGCATCCGCGCGCAGACGTGCTGGTCGGGGCGCAGCAGGTAGAACGTGCCGGGCTGCGCGTCGTAGCGCTGCGCGACGAAGCCGTCGACGTCCTCCACGACGTCGACCCCGGCCACCGGTTGCGCATGCCCGGCCGGCACGACCAGCATCGGCCGCACCGGCAGTGCGAGGCCGTCCAGCGCCTGCACGAGCGCGGCCGCGTCCGCCGGCAGCCCGAACAGCACGCCCGCGAAGCCATCGCCCAGATGCTGCAGCAGCCAGCCCGACGCCCCCTGCGCGCGCACCGGCGCATCGGCCGCCGCGGCCCCCGGGCGCATCGCACACGCGAACGCGTCGCCGTTGCGGTCCGGCGTGTTCAGCGGCGAATCGGCCAGCACGGCCGGCACCGACAGGCGGCCGCTGTTCACGAGCTTGCGCGCGAATTCGCAGTCGCGTGCGAGCTTCAGCGTCGCGTCGCGGAACACGCGCGACACCGCGCTCTTCGGCGTGATGAAGTCGGTCGAGCGCGTCGAATTGCGGATGTTCTCGTCGGCCGCGAACTCGCGCTCGCTCGCATAGGAGTCGAGCAGGCGATCGTCCGCGCGGCCGTCGAGCACGAGCTTCAGCTTCCACGCGAGGTTGTCCGCGTCCTGCACGCCGCTGTTCGCGCCGCGCGCGCCGAACGGCGACACGCCGTGCGCGGAATCGCCCGCGAACAGCACGCGGCCGTGCCGGAACGTATCCATCCGCTGACAGCGGAACGTATAGACGCTCACCCATTCGAGCTCGAACTCGACGTCCGCCCCGAGCAGCGCACGCACGCGGGGAATCACGCGCTCCGGCTGCTTCTCGGCGACCGGATCGGCGTCCCAGCCGAGCTGGAAGTCGATGCGCCACACGTTGTCGGGCTGGCGGTGCAGCAGCACCGACTGGTTGCGGTGAAACGGCGGATCGAACCAGAACCAGCGCTCGGTCGGGAATTCCGCCTTCATCTTCACGTCGGCGATCAGGAAGCGGTCCTTGAACGTGCGGCCGCGGCTCTCGAGGCCCATCGCCGCGCGCATCGGGCTGCGCGAGCCGTCGGCCGCGATCACGTACCGCGCGTGCAGCGTCTCGATGCCTTCCGGCGTCTCGACGGTCAGCGCGGCGTGCTCCGCCGACTGCGCGACACCCGTCACCTTGTGCTTCCAGCGAATCTCCAGGTTCGGCAGTTCGAACGCGCGTTCGGCCAGATAGCCTTCGACGTAGTACTGCTGCAGGTTGATGAACGCGGGGCGCGCATGCCCTTCCTCGGGCAGCAGGTCGAATGCGTACAGCTGCTCGTCCTGCAGGAACACCTTGCCGACGTGCCAGCTCACGCCCTTCTCGACGAAGCGCTCGCCGCAGCCGAGCCGGTCGAAGATCTCGAGCGTGCGCTTCGCGAAGCAGATCGCGCGCGAGCCCGTCGACAGCGTGTCGTCGTCGTCGAGCAACACGACCGGCACGCCCTGCTGCGCCAGGTCGATCGCGGCCGACAGGCCTACCGGACCCGCGCCGACGACGATCACCGGGTGGATGAGCGCGTCATCGCCGGCGGCCCGCGCCGCGCGCGGCCGGTACTCGAACTTCAGCGTCTGGTAATCGATGCTCATGGTCGCCATCCGCTCCTCAACCCTGCCGTGCGCACGCCCGCGCGTGCCGCGTCGTTGCGCTCATGTCTCTTGCCTGTCGCTGCCGCTGCCGCGGCCCGCACTGCTCCGCCCACTTGCTGTCAACCGCCACGTCTCGCTCCTTGCTGCCTGTTGATTCGATTCGGGAAACGGCGCCGTTCCGGACGCCCGAACGCCGCTTTTCTTGATCGGCGACAAATCCTTGGATTTACGAATAGTAAAACCAATTATGAATAGTGAAATCAACGTAAACCCTAGCCATCGTCTCGGGGACGGGATAACCATATGAGCGAAACGCCGAGCCGAGCCGGGCGCGCACTGCTAATATCAAGACATGAGGCGGCCCGTTCGGCCGCCATTTTTCCTTCCTACGCCGATGATTCCGCCCAACATTCCCGAGCTGGTCGTCCGTGCCGGGCAACTACCGTATCTGCGGGAACACCTTGCGCTCGCCGAGGGCGGCACCGCGTGCGCGAATCTGCCGGAACGCACGCTCGCGAGCGCCTACGAACCCATCTACGACGTGACGATGCCCGGCGCACCGCAGTCGACGTCGTTCACGGATGCGATCGAGCGCTACGGCGACGAGCTCGGCTTCCAGGCCGTCACGCTGGTCACGGGCGCCCCGCACGACCCGGTCGACTCGGCCGTCGACGACCAGGCGCTCGTCGCGATCGACCGGCTGTCGCGCGCGCTGCACGCGATCAATTTCTTCGGCGCGCAACGCCACGGCCTGCTGTTCCTGCGCGTGCACGAGCGGCTGCTCAAGAGCGTGAAGTACGACCACGGCAAGCATTTCTCGTCGGTGCTGCAGCGGTTTGGGCTGCCGACCGAGCGGATCGTGATCGAGTTGCCGGCGGTCGCGGTCGCGCACAAGACCTTCCTCGGCTACCTGACGCGCAGCTACCAGCATCACGGCTTCAAGGTCGCGGACAAGCTGCCCGACCCGGGCCGGATCCTCGCGGTCGAATCGGAGATGGCGCGGCCCGACTACATCAAGATGGATGCGGGCATCGCGCTGCGTGACGGGATGGTGAAGGCACTGGTCGCGTATGCGCAGCGCGTGCGCATTCCGCTGATTTTCGACGGTGTCGTCGACGAGACGCAGTGCGAGCTGCTGCGACAGCACGACGTGCGGTTCATGCAGGGGCCGGTGTTCGCGAAGGTCGTCACGGCCTGAACCGGGCGGGCGACGGGCCTGCGCGGGATGGCGGATCTCGATGCCGTATTGCTTCGGGAATCGGGGCGCAGCGTGCGACGTCGCCCGCTACCGGCTGCTTTCGCGTCCGTTCAGACGGAAAGGTCGAACGCGCTTGCTGGCGGGATGCGACGCCGGCACATCAATACCGACAGCCGCCTACGCCCTTCCACCGTCGTCGTATTTGGGCAGATCGTCGCCGATCTCGACGCCCGGGAAACGATCCCCGTACCACACGTGCCACGCGGGCCGCAGCCGCGACGGCTCGTCGAGCGTCGCACTGTTGATTTCCACGGTCGTCGGTGCATCGGCCTGCCGGTACTCGAGCTGCGCGCCGCAGCGGCCGCAAAAGCGCCGCTCGCCCCACGCGCTCGACGCATAGACCGTCGGCTCCCCCTGCAGGTATTCGAATGCGTCGATCGGCACCGATGCCGACGCGACGACGGCCGCGCCCGTCGTGCGCTGGCAGAGCCGGCAATGGCAGAAACCGGCGTCGGCCGGAATGCCGGCGATCCGGTAGCGGATCGCCCCGCACGCGCAACCGCCTTCCATCGTTTCCGGGTGTGGCATCGCGAACCTCGTCGTCGTAGGGAAGCTGGCGAACGATGATGAGCGCTGTTCGCACGCGGTGCAACCGGCGGCTGCGCGCTTCCCCGTTCCGCGGAACCCGGCAACGCGCGGGCTCGCGGCGCCGCTCTCAGACCGTCTGCCCGAGCCGCTGCGCGAGCGCCTTCAGCTTCGGCCCGACCTGCGTGCGGAACACGTCCTCGTCCATCGACGATGCAGGCCCGCTGCAGCTCAGGATCAGCCAGCGCCCCTCGCGCGGCTCGCGAAACGGCACGGCCGCCGCGTTCACGTCCATGTGCCACGCACGAAACGAATAGCAGCATCCGCTATCGGAGAACTCGGCCACCGCATGCTGCGCGGCCGCGACGAGCGCATCCGCATCGGCCGCGCCGCCGGCCGCCCGGTGCAGGTCCGCATAAAGCGCGCGGCGCACGTCCTCCGGCTGCACGGCGAGGTACGCGCGGCCCATCGAGCTCGTCAGCATCGACAGCCGCGAGCCGGGCGCAAGCCCGAGCGTCAGCGCGGTTTCGCTGCGGATCGTCTCCAGGTAGATCATGTCGAGCCCGTCGCGGCAGCCGAGCGATACGGCCGCGCCGATTTCGCGCGCGAGCGCCTGCATGTGCGGCCGTGCGAGATCGATCGTCCCCGAGCCGGACAGCAGCGCGTAGCCGAGCGACAGCACGCCGGCGTCGAGCGCATACTTTCCGAGCGTTTCGTCGTAGCGCAGGTAGCCGAGCACGGTCAGCGTGTAGGCGAGCCGGTTCACCGTCGCCTTCGGCAGCCCGGTGCGCTCCGCGAAGTCGCGATTGCCGAGCATCGTCTCGCCGGGCCGGAACGCGCGCAGCAGGTCGAGCCCGCGCGCGAGCGCAACGACGAACTTGCGCTCGTCGATCGTGGTTTCGTCGATGGTTGAAAGCGTCATCTGATGCTACACTGGGTTCGTTTTGCAAAACATTGTTCCGCACAGCGGAACTCTAGTCAAGCGAACTTTAGACATCGGGCAAGGCGGCGAAGCGCCAACCCGGGACGACCGCAAAGCATGGAATCAGGCAAGCGCTGAATCTGCCGACTCTGACCGACCGCGAAGCATGGGGCGCAGAGTCAGCGGCAAAGCGCCCCGACAGGAGATGACACGATGAGCGCTGCAACTTTTCATTGGGACGATCCGCTGCTGCTCGACCAGCAACTGACCGAAGAAGAGCGGATGGTGCGCGATGCCGCGCACGCATACGCGCAGGACAAGCTCGCGCCGCGCGTCACCGAGGCGTTCCGGCATGAACGCACCGACATCGAAATCTTCCGCGAAATGGGTGAAGTCGGCCTGCTCGGCCCGACGATTCCGGAGGAATACGGCGGCCCGGGCCTCAATTACGTCAGCTACGGCCTGATCGCGCGCGAAGTCGAGCGCGTCGACTCCGGCTACCGCTCGATGATGTCCGTGCAGTCGTCGCTCGTGATGGTGCCGATCTTCGAATTCGGCTCTGACGCGCAGAAGCAGAAATACCTGCCGAAGCTCGCGACCGGCGAATGGATCGGCTGCTTCGGGCTGACCGAGCCGAACCACGGCTCCGACCCGGGCGGCATGGTCACGCGCGCGAAGAAGGTGCCCGGCGGCTATTCGCTGTCCGGCGCGAAGATGTGGATCACCAACTCCCCGATCGCCGACGTGTTCGTCGTGTGGGCGAAGCTGGAAGAAAACGGCAAGGACGCGATCCGCGGCTTCATCCTCGAGAAGGGCTGGAAGGGCCTGTCGGCGCCCGCGATCCACGGCAAGGTCGGGCTGCGCGCGTCGATCACCGGCGAGATCGTCCTCGACGAAGTGTTCGTGCCCGAAGAGAACCTGCTGCCGAACGTGAGCGGCCTGCGCGGGCCGTTCACGTGCCTGAACTCGGCACGCTACGGGATCGCCTGGGGCGCGCTCGGCGCGGCCGAGTCCTGCTGGCACACCGCGCGCCAGTACGTGCTCGACCGTCAGCAGTTCGGCCGGCCGCTCGCCGCGAACCAGCTGATCCAGAAGAAGCTCGCCGACATGCAGACCGAAATCACGCTCGGCCTGCAGGGCGTGCTGCGTCTGGGCCGGATGAAGGACGAAGGCACGGCGGCCGTCGAGATCACGTCGATCATGAAGCGCAACTCGTGCGGCAAGTCGCTCGACATCGCGCGACTCGCGCGCGACATGCTCGGCGGCAACGGCATCTCGGACGAATTCGACGTCGCGCGCCACCTCGTGAACCTCGAAGTAGTCAACACGTACGAAGGCACGCACGACATCCACGCGCTGATCCTCGGCCGCGCGCAGACGGGCATCCAGGCATTCTTCTGATCAATCGCGCGCAACCCGCGGCGCCCGCGCGCCGCATGCGCTGAAACGACACGGCCCGCCCGGCATTGCTGCCGGGCTGGCCGTTTTCATCGGTGCGTGCGTTCGTCACGCGCGGCCGATACGTCAGCCGATGCTTACTTGTTCGGCTGCGGCGTGAGGCGCAGGTACGGACGCACTGCGTTGAAGCCCTTCGGGAAGCGTTTCTTCAGTTCTTCCGGATCCTGCAGCGACGGCACGATCACGACGTCGTCGCCGTCCTTCCAGTTGCCGGGCGTCGCGACTTTGTAATTATCGGTCAGTTGCAGCGAGTCGATCACACGCAGCACTTCGTCGAAGTTGCGCCCGGTGCTGGCCGGATAGGTGATGGTGAGCCGCACCTTCTTGTTCGGGTCGATCACGAACAGCGAGCGCACCGTCAGCGTCTCGTTCGCGTTCGGGTGGATCATGTCGTACAGTTGCGAGACCTTGCGGTCCGCGTCGGCAATGATCGGGAAACCGACGACCGTCGACTGCGTTTCGTTGATGTCGTTGATCCAGCCTTTGTGCGATTCGACGCCGTCGACCGACAGCGCGATCACCTTCACGTTGCGTTTCTCGAATTCGCCCTTCAGCTTCGAGGTCAACCCGAGCTCAGTCGTGCACACCGGCGTGTAGTCGGCCGGGTGCGAGAACAGGACGCCCCAGCTGTTGCCCAGCCATTCATGAAACTTGATCGGGCCCAGGCTCGATTCCTGCTCGAAATCCGGTGCGATATCACCAAGACGCAGACTCATGATGTTCCCTCCTCGAACGATGCTGGTTGAAACCGCGCGCCGGATGGCGCGGGACAGTCCGTCAGCTTACGGGAAGCAATGGGTCGTGCGAACGATTATTCCGTTCGATATTCATACTTTTTTGTCATTTTTACCCTGCGTCGGAGCAGGCCTGACGGCGGCAACAGAACTTTTTGCACGGTTGGCGGCTCTGTTAAACATTACGAGTCGTTTAACATGCGGTATTGCACCGCCGCCGTGTGTGTTCCCGGCTCGCCAGCAGGCAGGGGTTTCGCTACGATGTGAACCTGCAGCATGACAGCACGAAGGGAGTTGCAATGTCGGAAATCAACAAGGAGAAACTGATGTCGGATATCAAAACCGTTCTCGCGGACGCCGAGGATCTGCTCAAGCAAGCAGCGAGCAGCACGGGCGACCGTGCGGCCGAGCTGCGCGAGAAAGCCATGTCGCGTCTGAAGCAGGCTAAGGAAAAGGCAACCGACGTTCAGGTCGTGGTGGTCGAGAAAGGCAAGAAGGCTGCCCGCGCGACCGACGATTACGTGCATGAGCATCCGTGGACGTCGATCGGCGTCGCCGCCGGCGTCGGTGTGCTGATCGGTCTGCTGATCAACCGCAAGTAACGCGCTCAGTGCCGTTCCGACCCATGTGTCGCACGATGCGGCGCATGGGTGCCGAAGCCAGCCGGTGGTTCGCCACCGGCCGGCTTTGACCTAGCCGCTCACTGCGCGCGCAAGCGCCTTATCCATGACGACAGACACTCACCCGCAGCCGTCCGGCCAGGGACCGCTGCGCCGCCTCGTCGGCTCAGCGATCGGCCTCCTGCAAACGCGCCTCGAACTGGTCGGCATCGAACTCGCCGAGGAGAAGGAACGCCTGATGGGCGTGCTGTTCCTCGGGCTCGCGGCCATGATGCTCGCGACGATGGCGCTGATCAGCCTGACCGTGCTCGTCGCGATCGCGTTCTGGGACACCTATCGCTGGCAGTCGCTCGCGGGCATTACCGCGCTGTACACGATCGCCGCCCTCGTGTGTGGGCTGAAGGCGCGCTCGGGCCTGCGCGAAGCGCCGACCGTGTTCGAGTCCACGCTCGCCGAGCTCGAGAAAGACCGCGAAATTTTCCGCGGCAAGTTGTGAACGCAGTCGTGTTCGCCCCTCTCACCTACTTCGCCGACGCGCCATGAGCCAGAACGTCACGGGCCATTCACCCCGCCCCCATTCGTCGCGATCGCACTGGAGCGCGTCGCAGCATCGCGCGCTGCGCAAGGAATTGCTGATCCTGCGATCCGAGGTCGAGCGGCTCGAGCTTGCCGAAGCCGCCGCCGACGTGCGCCACGCCGTCACGCGCTTCAGCTGGCTCAAGGTGTTCATTCCAGGCCTGTCGGGCGGCAAGTTCAGCCAGTCCGCCAAGAACCTGAACGCAAGCCTCGGTCACCTCGTGAACCAGTATCCGATGTTGAGTTCGCTCGCATCGCTTGTGCTGGCGAAACCCGTTCGCTCGCTTTTGCGCGCGAGCGCGGGCCCCGCGCTGAAGTGGGGCACCGTCGGCTTCGCCGCGTGGGAGGTCTACCGGATCTGGAAACAGTCGCGCGACGAGCGCGCAACGGCCGTCAACGACGACTGATACGTAACGACAAGCGCGCACGGCCCCGCGCCGTTGCGCGTTTTCCGTGCGCTTTCCATCCGTTGCCGCGTGATCAACGCACGCCCCAGCAGGTGCGCTCCCGCGCATCGGCCTCGCCGTCATTCGATCCCGCATTGCCTTTCGTCCCGTCCGAACGCAGCGTGAATGCACCGCATGCGTCGTCGCGCATCGGGCCCGCATCAAGCGGACTCGCAACGAGTTCATAGACGACCGGCGCATCGTCACCGACCGATCGCCGCAGCGCGACGCGATAGACCGCCGGCCCGTCCGGCGGCGCCTGCGCATAGGTATCCGGCAACGTCTGCGGCGGCGGGCCGTCGAGCATTTCGAGATATTGAGCCGCACGGTACAGCGCGGCAACCGCGGATGCGCGATGCATGCGCGCGACATGCTCGCGATACGACGGGATGCCCCACCCGGCCAGCACGGCGACGATCGCGAGCACGATCATCAGTTCAAGCAACGTGAATGCCGCCGCTCGGCGCATCAGCGCAGGCCCTTTCATCGATGCACCGCCGCGACGCGACGCCAGCGCTGCGCAACGATGCGTCCGTCGCGCAGCGCGACCTGGCTCTGCAGCCAGACCACGCTCGACGCATGGCCGCCGACGCCGCGCGCGGTGACGAGATACGCACGACTACGTTGCGTACCGACGCCTCGCCAGGCTTCGATCAGGCAACGCGGCGGCTGCGCCGCCATCGGCCAGGACGCGAACGGGGCGAACGCTTCGGCGGCGCCCAGCGCAGGCGTGCGTCGCCATGCATCCGGCTCGGCGGATGATACGGGTTCGTCCAGGTACGGCGCCCCGCCGCGGAGCAATCGCGCGGTGCAGGCTGCCAGTGCCGCATCGGCCGCGTGGAATGCAATCAGCCGGTCCGACAACGCCCGCGTGCGTCGCGATTCCGTCAGTGCGGATTCGAACCACGTGCCGGTCAGCGCGGCGACCGCCGCACTGACCGCGATCACGGCAGGCAGCGCAAGGCCCGCGTCGCGACGCCAGCTTCGAGTGGCGGACAGAGCGCGTGCGCGCGTCGCTCCGCCGCTCAACATGAAGCCTCCGCCGCGCGCTGCATGCCGCAGGGCGCCAGGGCGCACCTTCGCGTATGTCCGGCCGCGATTCGCATCGCAAGGTCGCCGATGAACCCGTTTGCGTGAATCATCGCAACGCCTCACGATCCGTTGCCGCGTCACGGACAGGCTCGGCGAATGCGACCGCGGCATTTCGCAACGCGACGATTCGATGCAGCACCAGATGCGCGCGACCATCCGGCGCAACGGCCGTACGGCCGTCGCAATCGACATGACGCGCGGGCGCATGCATCGGTTCGCCACGCGCCCGCACGCACACCTGCACGGCGACGACTTCGCGCCAGTCGTCGGTGCCCATCGCCTGCGCGTCGACGAACTGCGCACCGTCGCGACGCAGGTAACGCACGCGCAGCTGGTCGATCCCGGACACGACGGGTTGCGGCGTGCCTGGGCGCCCGCTTCCCTCGCAGTACAGTTCGGGCTCGCCCGTCGACGGGCTGACATGCGCGTCGAAACGGTTTTCCACGAGCGGCCGCTCACCCGGGGCGCCGACACCCTGCCCGAGACAATCCGACACCTGTGCGCTGCTGGTCGGCCACGTCGACACGGCATCGCCGACATACCGGACCAGCACCGCATCCGACGCTACGCGCACGGCTTCGCAGCGCACCTGCGCGCCATCGCCTCGCACGCGGCCCGCGGAACAGCCGAACACCGGCGGCAACGACGACGCGCCTTCGACATCGAGCGGCCGAAACCCGGCCATCTGGATCTGCTGGCCGATCAGCATCAGTGCGGTCGCGGCCGCATCGCGCATCCGGAACCCGTCTTCCGCCCGCCGCTGCGCGACGCGCTGCGCGTGATACAGCGCACCGGCCGCGGCCAGCACGAGCAGACCGACGATCATCGCGATCAGCACTTCGAGCAGCGTATGCGCGCGGCTGCGGCGATCAGCGTTCAACGGCATCGACCTCGACCTCCCGAAACGGAATCCGCACGCACGATGGCGGCTTCACCGTTGCCCCCGCGCCTTCGCATCGCGTCGACACCGCCGCGCCGGCACCGCGCCAGCCGACAATCACGTACCGGACACCGCCCGGCCCATGGTCGAGCGTCATCGCACCGCCCGGCAACGATGCGGCCGCGAGCGCCGCGATGCCGTCGTCAGCGCCTGCCGCTGCGCGCCCGCGCTCGATGCGTGCATCGGCCAGCCACAGTGCGCGTTCACGCCAGATCGTCGCCCGCTGCGCGCGCGTCATCGCAAGCTGGCTGCCGGCCACGGCCAGCATCACGGCCGCGAGCAGCGCGACGGCCAGCACCGCTTCGAGCAGCGACGTGCCGCGCATCGATCGGCGTACGCGCGTCATGCCGCGTCGCACCGCCCGGCGGCGACGCGCGCCCGGCCGCCCGCCGCGATCCGGATACAACGCGACACGCGTGCGTCATCGCCGGACAGCATGCGCTGCGGACGCAATTCGAAACGCCTGATCCCGCCGATCACCTGGCCCGCCGGCGGCGCGAACGCCAGGTCGTGCGCCGTGCCCGCGACGGCGATGTCGGCATCGCGCGGATAACGCCGCAACACGCGCGACTGTCCGTCGAACTGCCCGCTGACGATCCAGCCGCACGACCATTCCGCCGGGTCGCAGCGCTCGCCGGAACGCATGCAGTCGCCGTCGCGCCCGGCCCTGCACAGCGTGACGCGCACGCCGAGACGCGTCGCCTCGGTGCGTGCGAACGACAGCGCACCGAGCAGCGCGCGTGAGCGGGCATCCACGCGTTCGCGCATGTGCCATTGATTGAATGCGGGTGCTGCGAAAAGTCCGATCGAGGCCGCCAGCGCGATCGCGACCATCAACTCGACGAGCGTGAAGCCGCCGCAGCAGCGCATGCTTTTTTCGACGACCTGCCGGTGCAGTTCCATCGCCATCGCTCTCCGTCAACGTGATGCGACGACTGTAGCGACGCGAGCGAACGCGCGCCATTGGCCGAACGGCCGACTGGCGACATGCGATCGCGGCCGACACAATCGGCGCGAATCGAACCCACGGAGAAGACGATGAACGGACGCAGCGCGTCAGCGCTTACGCGAAGGCTTGGAGGGGGACGCGCGACGGAACTCTTCGATCACGTCGGCAAATTCGGAAACGTCCTCGAACCGGCGGTAAACCGATGCGAAACGGACATAGGCGATCGTATCGAGACCGCGCAACTCGTTCATCACGAGTTCGCCGAGCTTCTCGCTACGCACTTCCCGCTCGCCGGTCGCGAGCAGTTGGTATTCGATGCGGGCGACCGCCGCGTCGATCGCGTCAGCCGCAACCGGCCGCTTGCGCAGCGCGAGTTGCATGCTGGCGACGATCTTGCGACGGTCGAATTCCGTGCGGCTGCCGTCCTTCTTCACGACGGCCGGCAGGTTCAGCTCGACCCGCTCGTACGTCGTGAAGCGCTTGTCGCAAGCCGAGCAGCGACGGCGCCGGCGAATGGCGGCGCCATCTTCGGACACGCGCGAGTCGACGACCTGCGTGTCTTCATGCCGGCAGAACGGGCAGCGCATGCGGGATCAGCGATAGACCGGGAAACGCTTGGTCAGCTCGGCCACTTGCGCGCGCACGCGCTCGATCGTCGCTGCATCTTCCGGGTGCTCGAGCACGTCGGCGATCAGGTTGCCGACCTGCTCGGCTTCCGCCGGGCCGAAGCCGCGCGTCGTCATCGCCGGCGAACCCAGACGGATGCCGCTCGTCACGAACGGCTTTTCCGGATCGTTCGGGATCGCGTTCTTGTTCACCGTGATGTGCGCGGCACCGAGCGCTGCTTCCGCTGCCTTGCCCGTGATGTTCTTCGCGCGCAGGTCCACCAGCATCACGTGGCTTTCGGTGCGGCCCGACACGATCCGCAGGCCGCGCTTGACCAGCGTTTCAGCCAGCACGCGCGCGTTCTCGACCACCTTTTCCTGGTATGCCTTGAATTCCGGCGACAGCGCTTCCTTGAATGCCACGGCCTTCGCCGCGATCACGTGCATCAGCGGGCCACCCTGGATGCCCGGGAAGATTGCCGAGTTGATCGGCTTCTCGTATTCCGATTTCATCAGGATCACGCCGCCGCGCGGGCCGCGCAGGCTCTTGTGCGTCGTCGTCGTCACGAAGTCGGCGTGCGGCACCGGGTTCGGATACACGCCCGCCGCGATCAGGCCCGCGTAGTGCGCCATGTCGACCATCAGGTACGCACCGACCGACTTCGCGATCTTCGCCAGACGCTCGAAGTCGATCTTCAGCGCGAACGCCGATGCGCCCGCGACGATCAGCTTCGGCTTGTGTTCCTGTGCGAGCTGCTCGGCCGCGTCGTAGTCGATGTCTTCCTGCTCGTTCAGCCCGTAGCTCACCACGTTGAACCACTTGCCCGACATGTTGACCGGCGAGCCGTGCGTCAGGTGACCACCGTGCGCGAGGCTCATGCCCATGATCGTGTCGCCCGGCTTGAGCATCGCGAAGAACACGCCCTGGTTCGCCTGCGAACCCGAGTTCGGCTGCACGTTCGCGGCTTCCGCGCCGAACAGCTGCTTCACACGGTCGATCGCCAGCTGCTCGACCACGTCGACGTATTCACAGCCGCCGTAGTAGCGCTTGCCCGGATAACCTTCCGCGTACTTGTTCGTGAGCTGCGAGCCCTGGGCGGCCATCACGGCCGGGCTCGTGTAGTTTTCCGACGCGATCAGCTCGATGTGATCTTCCTGGCGGCGGTTTTCCTGCTCGATCGCAGCAAAGAGTTCGGGATCGACGTTCGCGATGGTGCTTTGGGCTCTGTCAAACATACGGTTTCCGTTAAGTGTGTACAGGTTGACCGGTGCGGCCGAGTACATTGCGCTGCTGGCGGAACCAGCTCGACGTGGCGGAAGAATCCGTATGACGCGAGGCAGGACAGCCACCGGCGATGCACGCAACGGCGCACAACGGCTGCCCAGGCGAACGGCAAAAACGGCGCCCCGCGCTTCACGGTGGGATGCTCCACCTTGAACCCGAAGGGTTCTATCGCCAGTCACGCAGGGGTGATGAGCGCGTTAGTGTATTGGATGCGTCATGAATAGGCAACCGCACGCCAGTGGCCCCGAAATAATAAGGGCCGGACTCCGCGCACCCGTGCCGCCATGCGTTGGCGCCTTGCCGCGATGCGGCAATCTCAGTACGCTTGCGCGATACTATCCGCTACTTTGTTACCGACCAGGAGCAGCAATGATCGTGTTCGTCACAGGCGCGTCCGCCGGCTTCGGCGCCGCCATCGCCCGTGCCTTCGTCAAGGGCGGCCACCGCGTCGTCGCAACCGCGCGCCGCAAGGATCGTCTCAATGCGCTCGCGGCCGAACTCGGCGACGCGCTGCTGCCGTTCGAGCTCGACGTGCGCGACCGCGCAGCCGTCGAAGCCGTGCCGGCCGCGCTTCCCGCCGAATTCGCCGCGCTGGACGTGCTCGTCAACAACGCCGGTCTCGCGCTCGGCGTCGAGCCGGCGCACAAGGCGAGCCTCGACGAGTGGCAGACCATGATCGACACGAACTGCTCGGGCCTCGTGACCGTCACGCACGCGCTGCTGCCCGGGATGATCGCGCGAGGCCGCGGCCACATCTTCAATCTCGGCTCGGTGGCCGGCACCTATCCGTATCCGGGCGGGAACGTATACGGTGCGACCAAGGCTTTCGTCAGACAATTCAGCCTGAACCTGCGCGCCGACCTGATCGGCACGCCGTTGCGCGTGACGGATATCGAGCCGGGCCTCTGCGGCGGCACGGAATTCTCGAACATCCGCTTCCGTGGGGACGATGCGAAGGCCGCCAACGTCTACCAGAACGTCCAGCCGCTCACGGCCGAGGACATCGCCGACACGATCTACTGGATCGCGACGCGCCCCGCGCACGTCAACATCAACACGATCGAGATGATGCCGGTCGCCCAGGCCCCGGCCGGCCTCACGATCCATCGCGGCTGACCTGTCCGAGCGCAGCCGCAGGCACGGCTCCGGCCGGCCCGCGGCGTGCTACGGCGTACTACATTCCGTTACGAATCGGTTACGAATCGGTCCCTGCCCTTCCGGTAGAATGCGCGCCATGACTCAGCCTACCCGCTCCCCGGACGCGCCCTCCGGCTTCACCTGGCCGGTACGCGTGTACTACGAGGATACCGACGCAGGCGGCATTGTCTTCTATGCCAACTACCTGAAATTCTTCGAACGCGCCCGCACCGAATGGCTGCGCGCGTGCGGCATCGACCAGCGTCGGCTCGCCGACGACACGGGCGCGATCTTCATCGTCCGCAGTACGTCGCTCGACTACCGCGCGCCGGCGCGACTCGACGACGCGCTGACGGTCACGAGCCAGCCCGGCCGCATCGGCCGCGCATCGGTGGAATTCACCCAGGAAGCCTGGCGTGGCGACACGCTGCTCGTCACCGGACACATTCGCCTCGGCTGCGTTGACCGCACCGGCATCCGGCCCGCGGCGATCCCGCAGGTCGTGCTCGACGCGCTGCAACGCGGGCCCGTCACCGACACCGGGCAAACTGTACTGTCAACGAAGCTCGCATGAGCCCCGTTTAGACAAAGCCTATGAACTTGCCTTCCTGAATCGATACTAAGCAAGGTTCGGCGCCAGGCCTGACCTGCGCGCCGCGCCGCACGCATACCGTGCGCCCCTCGCCGGGCACCCCCGATGGGACGTTACTCAAACCTCTATGAACACTTCTCAAGACCTGTCGATCATTTCCCTCGTCCTCAACGCGAGCGTGCTGGCCCAGGCCGTGATGGGGCTGCTGTTGCTGCTGTCGCTGATGTCGTGGACCTTCATTTTCCGCAAGTGGTTCGCGATCCGCCGCGCACGCGCGCAGACCGAACGCTTCGAACGGGATTTCTGGTCGGGCGGCGACCTGCAGGCGCTGTATCAGAGCGCGGCCAACAACCGCCACACGATCGGCGCGCTCGAGCGGATCTTCGAATCGGGGATGCGTGAATTCCTGAAGGCGAAGGAAAAGCGCCTCACCGACCCTGGCCTCGTGCTCGACGGCGCGCGCCGCGCGATGCGCGCGTCGTTCCAGCGCGAAATGGACGTGCTCGAAGCGAACCTCGCGTTCCTCGCGTCGGTCGGCTCGGTCAGCCCGTACATCGGTCTGTTCGGCACCGTCTGGGGGATCATGAACTCGTTCCGCGGCCTCGCGAACGTGCAGCAGGCCACGCTCGCGAACGTCGCGCCGGGCATCGCCGAGGCGCTCGTCGCCACCGCGATCGGCCTGTTCGCCGCGATTCCGGCGGTGGTCGCGTACAACCGCTACGCGCACGACATCGACCGCCTCGCGATCCGCTTCGAGACCTTCATCGAAGAGTTCTCGAACATCCTGCAGCGTCAGGCCCAGTAAGGAGCACGCCATGGCAGGAAGTCCCATTCGATCCAGCATGCGCGGCGGCCGCTCGCGCCGTGCGATGGCCGACATCAACGTCGTGCCGTACATCGACGTGATGCTGGTGCTGCTCGTGATCTTCATGGTCACGGCACCGCTCGTGGCCCCGTCGATCATCAATCTGCCGACCGTCGGCAATGCGGCGCCACAGGAACAGACGCCGCCCGTCGTCGTCAACATCAAGGCCGACCGCACGATGAGCGTCAAGTACAAGGGCGACTCCGGCGCGACGCAGGAAGACACGATGACCAAGGCCGAGCTCGACAGCTTCATGTCGGCCCGGCAGGCCGACCATCCCGACCAGCCGGTCGTGATCGCGGCCGACAAGACCGTGCAGTACGATGCGGTCATGACCGTGATGTCGGATCTGAAGGCGCGCGGCGTCAAGCGCGTCGGCCTCCTCGTCAAATCGCAATGAACCGGCAGCAACCCACGCGCAGCAACGCCTACCCGTATCGGCCGCCTCGCGAGCGAGGCACCTGGCGCGCGTTCGCGCTCGCCGCGCTGATGCACGTGCTGCTCGCGCTGTTCCTCTATCACGGCGTGCAGTGGCAGAACAGCACGCCGGCCGGCGCCGAAGCCGAGCTGTGGACCGAGGTGCCCGACGTCCCCGCGCCGCGCCCCGTCGTCACGCCCACGCCGCCCGCGAAGCTCGCGCCGCCCCCTCCCCCGGTCCGGGACGAGCAGGCGGACATCGCGCTGCAGCAGAAGAAACGACAGCAGGAAGCGGCCGCGCGCGAAGCGCTGCTCGAGCAGCAGCGCCGCGCGCAGCAGTTGAAGGCCCAGCAGGAGGAAACCCGGCGCGAGCAGCTCGCAGCCCAGCAGGCCGCCGCGCTCGCCGCGCAGAAGGCCGCCGAGCGCGACAAGCAGAAGCAGGCGGACAAGCTCAAGCAACAGCAGCTCGTGGAGCAGCAGAAGCTCGAACAGCAGAAGCTCCAGCAGCAGAAACTGCAGCAACAGAAGCAGGCGCAGCTGGAAGCCCAGGAGGCGGCGAAGGCCAAGGCCGACGCGGCAGCGAAGGCGAAGGCGGAAGCCCAGGCCAAGGCGAAGGCCGAAGCGGCTGCGCACGCGAAGGCCGATGCGGCAGCGAAGGCGAAGCTCGACCGCGAACGGAATGCGCGACTCGCGCAGATGCAGGGCCTGGCGGGCGCCGGCGAAGGCGGCGGCCAAGGGCTCGCGAAAAGCGGCACCGGCACGGGTTCCGGCGGCAATGCCGCATCGCCCGGCTATGCCGACAAGGTGCGCCGCCGCGTGAAGCCGAACATCGTCTGGGGCGGCGAGCGCGCGGGGCTCACGACGATCGTCAGGATCCGCTGTACGCCTTCGGGCGACCTGCTGAGCGTCTCGGTCTCGCGGCCGAGCGGCAATTCGGGGTGGGATCAGGCGGTCGTCAATGCGATTCAGGCGTCGGTTCCGTTACCCCCCGATACTGACGGTCATACGCCGTCCAGCATTACGATTACCTTCAAGGCGGCGGAGTGAGCGCAAATGCGCTTACACTCCGTGCGTCGCTGCCGGACGGGAACGAATCGGGTATTTTTACTGTCTCTGCGGTTGCGCAGCGATCCAAGTCACATGGGAAGCAGAAGCATGAGATTGATGACGAAACTAGGTTTCAGGGCACTCGTGGCCTCGTGTCTGATTGCGGCCGGCGGCGCCGCTAACGCGCAGGTCAATGTGCTGATCACCGGCGTCGGTTCGACCCAGTTCCCCATTGCCACCGCGAACTTCGCGAACGAGGCAGGCCTGCCGCAGCAGGTCACGTCGATCGTCCGCGCGGACCTCGCGCGCAGCGGCAAATTCACCAATATCGATGCGGGCAGCACGCCCGTGCCCGAGACCGCTTCGGTGGATCTCGGCGCATGGAAGGCCAAGGGCGCGAACGCGTTCGTCGCCGGCAGCGTGAACCGCGAGGCGAACGGCCAGTACAAGGTGAACTTCATCCTGTACGACACCGTGAAGCAGCAAAGCCTCGGCGGCCTGTCGCTGACGGCCACCGACACGACACTGCGCACGGCCGGCCACAAGATCGCCGACTACATCTACCAGAAACTGCTCGGCGTGCGCGGCGTGTTCGCCACGCGCCTGTCGTACGTGATCAAGACGGGCAACCGCTACCAGCTGCAGATCTCGGATTCGGACGGCCAGAACGCGCGCATCGCGCTGTCGAGCACCGAGCCGATCATCTCGCCGGCGTGGTCGCCGAGCGGCACGAAGGTCGCGTACGTATCGTTCGAGCGCAAGAAGCCGATCGTCTACATCCACGACCTGCCGACCGGCCGCCGCTACATGGTCTCCGACCAGAAGGGCAACAACAGCGCGCCGGCGTGGTCGCCGGACAGCAACACGCTCGCCGTCGCGCTGTCGCTGACGGGCAATACACAAATCTATACGGTCAATGCGAACGGCGGCGGCCTGCGTCGTCTCACGCAGAGCAGCTCGATCGACACCGAGCCCTACTACTCGCCGGACGGGCGCTGGATCTACTTCACGAGCGATCGCGGCGGTGCGCCGCAGATCTACCGGATGCCCGCGCAGGGTGAAAGCGCCGGCGCCGCACAACGCGTGACCTTCACCGGCAGCTACAATACGAGCCCGCGCATCAGCCCGGACGGCAAGCTGCTCGCTTACATCTCCCGCACGGGTGGGGGCTTCAAGCTGTACGTTCAGGATCTGCAAACCGGCGCGGCGAACGCGATCACGAATACCAATCGCGACGAATCGCCGAGCTTCGCGGCAAACGGCCAGTACCTTCTCTACGCTACCCAGTCGGGTGGTCGCAACGTGCTGGCAGCTGTGCCCTCCGACGGCAGCGCGCCGCCTCAGATCCTGTCCGTCCAGGGCGGCTCCGTTCGCGAGCCGTCGTGGGGGCCCTTCATGCAATGACCACAAGGAGAGTAACCATGATGTCAAATAAAGCTCGTCTGGCCCTGGCCGTGATGATGATCAGCGCGCTCGCAGCGTGTAAGTCGGGCGTGAAGCTCGACGACAAGGCCAACGCTGGTGCGGTGAGCACGCAGCCGAGCGCCGACAACGTCGCGCAAGTGAACGTCGATCCGCTGAACGATCCGAACAGCCCGCTCGCGAAGCGCAGCATCTACTTCGACTTCGACAGCTATTCGGTGAAGGACGAGTATCAGCCGCTGATGCAGCAGCACGCTCAGTACCTGAAGAGCCACCCGCAGCGTCACGTGCTGATCCAGGGCAACACCGACGAACGCGGCACGAGCGAGTACAACCTCGCGCTGGGCCAGAAGCGTGCGGAAGCTGTCCGTCGCGCGATGGCACTGCTCGGCGTGAACGACTCGCAGATGGAAGCCGTGAGCCTCGGCAAGGAAAAGCCGCAAGCATCGGGCCACGACGAAGCATCGTGGGCGCAGAACCGTCGCGCCGACCTCGTCTACCAACAGTAAGTAACGGAAGAATCGCCGTATGACGCACCGTGTATCCCTGCTGCGCGTTGCTGCAGCATTCTGCGTCGCCGGCGCGGCGTGGTCGGCCGCGCCGGCGCACGCCGGCGTGTTCGACGACAACGAAGCGCGCCGCGCCGTGCTCGATCTGCGCAGCAAAACCGACAACCTGGCGAGTCAGTTGTCGGCCGCCCAGCGTACGATCCTCGACCAATCCGGCCGTATCGACCAGCTGAACCAGCAGGTCGCGACGCTGCGCGGCGAGAATGAGGATCTGACGAACCGGCTGACGACGCTCGAACGGCAGCAGAAGGAGTACTACCAGGATCTCGACACGCGACTCAAGAAGTTCGAGCCGCAACAGGCGACGATCGATGGTGTCGAAGGCACCGTGCAGCCGGGTGAAACGGATGCGCTCAGCGCGGCGCAGCAGCAGTTCCGCAACGGCAACTTCAAGGCTGCCGCGGCATCGTTCCGCAGCTTCATCGCGAAGTATCCGCAAAGCCCGTACCAGCCGACCGCGCAGTACTGGCTCGGCAATGCGCAATACGCGCTGCGCGACTATCGCGGCTCGACCGCGACGTGGCAAACGGTCGTGAGCAAGTATCCGCAGCATCCGCGCGCGGCCGACGCGCTCGTCGCAATCGGTACGAACCAGCTCGAGCAAGGCCAGAAGGCGGCCGCGAAGAAGACGTTCGAGCAGGTCGTGTCGCAGTACGCCGGATCGAACGCTGCGCAGACCGCGCAGGGCAAGATCGAGAGCATCAAATAAATTAGCGTGCCAGGTTGTTGACTGACCTGAAATTCGCCGCTATAATTTTTTGCTCTTTAGGTCGTTGGGCGAGTTAGCGCAACGGGCTGACAAGTTTCAAGAACGTGGGGTGGTAACTCAGTTGGTTAGAGTATCTGACTTTTAATCAGAGAGTCGAGGGTTCGAGTCCCTCCCACCCTACCAACTATCTTTGATAGTGCAATGAAAGCCTCCCTCGCGGAGGCTTTTTTGCGTCTGCTTCCCGCAGTGTCCCGCTCGGCATCTCGATGATGCTCCCGCCGATTTCGACGAAGTCGATCGACGGAGAGCCTGCGGTGCGCCGGTGCATGCGGGCCGGCGCGATACGGGCGCCGGGTCAGGCACCCGCCGCGCGCGCCGTCACTCCTGAACGGACGGCGCGGAATCGGCGTCGGTGAAACGCGGCTTGGCATGCTGCATGTCGCGCGTATTCTTCTGCACGGCCACCGCACCGAACAGCGCGAGCACGAACGACATCGCGTAGAACCCCTTCTCGCTCAATTGCAGCGTCGCGTTGAAGAGGCCGACGACCAGCAGCGCGATCGCGAGCAACAGCGCAACCCAGCTCAGCCCGTAGTAGATGCCGGTAACAGGAATGCCTTCCGCTCGGTCACGCACACTCTTCTGCAGCGAGATCGCCGCATAGAGGCCGAACGCGAGCACGGTGAAGTAGTAGCCCTTCTCGTTGAGCTGCATGCCGGCGTTCCACAGGCCGATCAGAAATGCCGCGAAACCGGCGATCAACGCGGCCCAAGACGCCGCGACGAATGCGAACGACGGCTGCTGGATGGTGGTCTGGTTCATTGCTTTTGCCCTCTCTTTCTTGTTGTTTCTTGTTCGGAATCGCTTTCGTTGGAATGCGTTTCGCGCATGGTAGCAGCTTTGCGGCGCCGCACGACGATCGCGCTTGCGGTCTCACGTGCCGCGCTGCGCGCGCCGCCAGCGCCCCGGCGTCGTGCCGAGCACCGCGCGAAACGCCTTGCCGAACGCCGCCTCCGACTGATAGCCGACCGCCTGCCCGATCTCCGCCTGCCCGCGCTGCGTGTCCTGCAGCAGCGCGCACGCATGCATCATCCGGATCTGCGCGACGAACGCGCCGACGCTCATCCCGGCCTTCTCGCGGAAATGCCGCGCATAGGTCGCGCGCGACATCGCCGACGCCGCGCCGAGCGATTCGACCGTCCACGGTTTCGCCGGCGCCTGCAGCACGGCCTGGACCGACGGGCCGAGACGCGCATCGGCCGCCAGCGCGAGCCAGCCGGCCGGCACGCGCGCATCGCGACCGTACGCGCGCAACGCATAGGCAAGCAGCGCCTGTCCGAGCGCGTTCACGATCGCACGCGCACCCGGCTGCGCATTCGATGCCTCCGCGCGCAGCACGCTAGTCAGCAGTTGCAGCGACGCCAGCCCCGACGACGCCTCTCGCAGCCCGACGTGCAGCACACGCGGCAAGGTGCGCATCAGCAATTCACCGGCACCGCGTGCATAGACGAAGCGTCCGCAGAGCAGGTCGACGCCCGCCTCGCCGTCATCCGCGGGATCGCGGTTCGACTTGACCGGCAGCACCGCGCCGCCCGCCGCGCCCGGTTCGCGCAGCAACGCGACCGACCTGGCGCCGCCCCCGCCCGCATCCGACAAATCGTGCGCGTCGCCCGCGGGCAGCAGCACGAAGTCACCGTCGACGAGCCGCAGCGTGCGCCCGTCGGCCGTGCGCAACCGGCACGTTCCGGACAGCAACAGGTGAAACGCCGCCTCGCCGGGCGGCAACGGGTCGTGCGGCATCGCGAACGGGCCGTCGAGCAGGCAACGCACGTCGAGCTCGACATGGCTGCGGCCCAGCGAAAGCAGTTGACTCAACGCGTCCATGAGACGTTTGCGCTAAAAATTGACACTCTAGCGTATCGAAGCCCTCAGTGCGAACGATCAGAATAAGCCCTGCATCGCCCGAGATCGCGGCATCCGCCGACCGACCCACTCTTCTCGAAAGGACGCATCATGCTGAACTGGAACGAATACCGGAAGGAACTCTCGACGCGCATCGGCGACATCGCCAAGCTCTCGCCCGACACGCTGGCCGGCTACAAGGCGCTGTCCGGCGCGGGCGCCAAGACGGGCCATCTCGACGCGAAGACGCGCGAGCTGATCGCGCTCGCGGTGGCCGTCACGACGCGCTGCGACGGCTGTATCGCGGTGCACACGGCCGAAGCCGCGAAGCATGGCGCGACCAAGGAGGAAGTGGCCGAAGCGCTCGGTGTCGCGATCGCGCTGAACGCGGGTGCGGCGCTCGTCTACTCGGCCCGCGTGATGGACGCGCTCGGCGAGTGAACCTGACGGCCGCGGCGCTACCGCCAGGGGGGGTGGCGCCCGGCCGCATTGGCCGCAGCATCGCGCATCCGGGCAGGCAACCGATGTATGACGATTGGCCGGCGTACCTGCCCGAATGACTAGCCGCGTGCGCCCAGGCACGGATGCGCCACGAAGTCGGCTACCATGCGCGAAGACGCATCGCGAAGGAGCGCTCCATGTGCCGCTGGCTCGCCTATACGGGCAATCCGATCCATCTCGAGACCGTACTGTTTCGCGCGAAGCATTCGCTGATCGACCAGAGCCTGCATTCGGAACTGGGCGCCACGACGACCAACGGCGACGGCTTCGGTATCGGCTGGTATGGCCACCCCGATGAACTGCCGTTTCGCTACCGCTCCGTGCATCCCGCCTGGAACGATCGCAACCTGCGCGAAGCCGCGCGTGCGATCCGCTCGCGGATGTTCGTCGCGCACATCCGCGCGGCGACCGATACACCCGTCCAGGAAACCAACTGCCATCCGTTCCGCCACGGCCGCTGGCTGTTCGCGCACAACGGACTGATCCGCGATTTCCACAAGCTGCGCCGCGACCTGACGCTGAAGGTCGACCCGGCGCTGTTCCCGACGCTCGAAGGCTCGACCGACTCCGAGCTGATGTTTCGACTCGCGCTGACCTACGGCCTCGAACAGACGCCGCTGCCTGCGCTCGAGCGGATGGTCGGGGTGGTCGAGGAAACCGCCGTGCGGTATCGCGTCGCCGAGCCGCTCAACATGACGATCTGCGCGACGGACGGCGACCGGATCATCGCGGTGCGCTACTCGAGCGAACGGCAATCGCGCTCGCTGTTCCACACCACGTCGTTCAAGCACCTGCACGAACTCTATCCGCACAATCCGCGCATCGCCGAAGCGGGCGACGACGCGTTCATGGTCGTGTCGGAGCCGCTCGTCGACCTGCGCGGGGCATGGGAGGAAGTGCCGGAAAGCATGGCGATCGTCGCGCAAGGCGCCGATGTGCAGCAGCGGCCGTTCAATCCGCGGCACAAGTAGGCCGCGAACGCGTTCGCACCCTCAGCCGCGGCGCGTAAGCCGCATGCGTACGGAATCGAGTTCGGCGGGCAGCCGGTGCGAGCGCGCGCGGCGCCGCGTCAGCGCAACGAAGCCGAGCCGCTCGTACAGCGCGCGGGCGCGCTCGTTGCGGGTCAGCACGTCGAGCACGATGTCGCGACTGCCGTCATCCGGCAGCGCGCCGGTATCGAGTGCATCGCGAAACAATGCGGTGAAGACGCCCGTGCCGCGCTGGCGCTCGTCGGTCGCGCAATGCGCAACGAGGATCTGCGAACGCTTCGGCGCCGGAATTTCCGTCTCGAGAATCAGTCCGCGCAGCAACTGGCCGATCGTGCGGCGCACGCCGAAGAAGCGCGCCAAGACCCACACGACGTGAACGTCGTCGAACCTCGTCCTGCGTCCGTCATGGATCGCCATCATGGCAAGCACGGTGCCGTCGGCGCCGACCGCGACGCGGTGCCGGCGCCACGAAAACCGGCCGTGACGCGACCGGAACGCCTGTTGCAGGAAGGCGATGCAGCGTGCGTCGCTTTCCCCGAGGAAGAAACCGAATTCGCCGACGCCGGATGCGAACACGAGCGGCGCGCATGCCGCCGCATCGTCCGCGCGGGCCGCGCGAAACGGCGTCGACGCACCGGCTTGCGGCACGCCGAACGATGACGCGAGCGCCGCGGCCGGCATCATGCCGCGCGCCCCGCCAGACGGGCCAGCACGGCGACCGTCCGGCTGATCTGCTCCGGCTCATGCGTCGAGCAGATGAAGAACCGCAGGCGCGCGGCCTTCTCCTCGACGGCCGGATAGAAGATCGGCTGCACGTTGATCCCTTCGTCGAACATCGCGTTCGCCCACTGCGCAGCCTTCAGCGAACTACCGGTGATCACCGGCACGACCGCATACCCGGCGCTCGTGCCCGTGTTCAACCCGGCGGCGCGCGCCTCGGTCAGGAACTGCCGGCCGCGCGCCTGCAGTTGCGCAATCCGCTGCGGCTCGGCCTGCAGGCGTTCGAGCGCGGCCAGCGACGCTTCGGCGAGCGTCGGCGCGAGTCCGACGCTATAGAGAAAGCCCGGTGCCAGATGGCGCAGCATGTCCACGAGCGGCTGACAGCCGGCGATGAAACCGCCGCAGCCGGCCAGCGTCTTGCTCATCGTGCCCATCCACATGTCGACCTGGTCGGGCGCGACCGCGCAATGTTCGCGGATGCCCTTGCCCGTCGCGCCGAGCACGCCGAGCGAATGCGCTTCGTCGACCATCAGGAACGCGCCGTGACGCGTCTTCACGTCGACGAAGCGCTGCAGGTCCGGGCAGTCGCCATCCATGCTGTACAGCCCTTCGATCGCGATCAGCACGTGCCGGTATTCGCGGCGCACGCGCGACAGCAATTCGTCGAGCGCCTGCCAGTCGTTGTGCGCGAAACTCAGCCGCTTCGCGCCGCTCAGCTGCGCGCCCTGCACGATGCTGTTGTGCGCGAGCGCATCGTGGACGATCAGGTCGCCGGGGCCGAACAGCGCACCGATCACGGTCACGTTGGTCGCGTGTCCGCTCACGAACGCGACGCAGTCGTCGGTCTCGTAGAACGCGGCCAGCGCGCGCTCGAGGTCGCGTTGCACCGGGCGCTCGCCCGCGACCATCCGGCTCGCGGACGCCGACGTGCCATAGCGGTCGATCGCAGCCTTCGCACGTTCGGATACAGCCGGATCACCCGCGAGACCAAGGTAGTTGTAGTTCGCGAAGTTCAGGTATTCACGGCCGCCGATCCGCGTGGTCGCGCCGGCCACGCCATCGTGCACGCGGAAGAACGGCGAGTCGACGCGCAGCTTTTCGCCCATCTCGCGCATGATCCTGACCTGCTGATACTGCGGCATCGATTCGAAACGGCTGCGCGCCGATGCGGCCTGTGCCGACGGTGCCGGGACGCCGGGGGCCGCGGCGGCTTCCGTCGCGCGCTCCAGTTGCCGTTGCAGGGCTTTCGCCGCCAGTTGCTGGCGAAGGTGTTCTCCGAGTGCCATTCGTTCCTTCGCTATATCTCAAAAATGGCGCGATATTACGCCGGGTATTTTTAACAAGACGTGGATCACGCGTCGGAAAACTCGACCCACCGCCATGCATCGGTATCGGCCAGCAACGCATCGATCAACCGGAAATTCATGTCGTGACTCGGGCGCAATGCACTGACGCGCGCGAGCAGCGGTGCACCGGCCAGCGCGAGATCGCCGACCAGATCGAGCACGCGATGCCGGACGAACTCCTCCGGCAGCCGCATCCCGCCCAGCACGCGATTGCCGACGATCGACGCCGTGCAGGACGGCCGCGCGCCGCGCAGGATCGGCACCCCGCGCACATACCCGGCGATGATCGCCGGCACAGCCCATTTCACGCGCCCGTACGAACGCGACGGCGCGATTTCGGTGGCAAACGTGTCCGGTGTCAGCGCGCCATCCCAGTGCATGTCGCCGAAGCCGCGTAAATCGTTGCGCACGCTCAGTTCGTAGCGCGAGGCCGGCTCGATCCGCATTTCGCGTCGCTGGTCCCCGGTGCCGTCCGCGACCACGACAGGCCGAAGCACTCGAATGAAGCGCTTCGGTGCGTCGAGCGCGATACGGCCGCAGGCACGGATCGCGTCGACCCACGGCGCGGCGCTGCCGTCGAGAATCGGCACTTCCTCCGCATCGAGCTCGACGACGGCATGATCGATTTCGCATGCGAGCAGCGACGCGAGCAGATGCTCGATCGTGCGGACGCCGACACCATCGGCATTGCGCAGCATCGTGCAAAGCGGCTGTGCGCGGCGCAGGGCGGGATCGACCTCGAGCACGCCGAGCTCCCGTCCGTTGCGCATTCTTCGAAACACGATCCCGTGCCGGCCGCCCGCCGGCGTCATCGGCTGGATCCGCACCTGCACGTGCCGACCGGTATGCAAGCCATGTCCCGACAGTGCCAGCGGCCGCGCAAGCGTGCCCTCGCTCGCCCGCCAGCCCGGAGGCAGCTTGATTCGGGGAATCTCCGCGTCGACTGGCACGCCTTCGCTTCCTGGCTCGTTCAATTTGCACCCCGCTCGAGCTGGGCCCGCGCTTCATCACCCAGCGCATGCCGCGCGACCAGCGCTTGCGCCAGTTCGTCCGCCGCCGTGGCGTTCTCCTCGCCGTTCTGCGTATCGAGCAACTCGACGATGCGCTCGGCCAGCGTATGCACCGTCGCGCCTTCCGCGATCGCCATGATCGACAGCTTGACGCCGAACGTCTCCTCGACGGCCATGCCGAGCTCCATGCCCATCAGCGAATCCATCCCGAGATCGAGGACCGACCGGCCGGCATCGACACGCTCCGGCGACATGTGCAGAATCCGCGCGATCTGGCCGCGCAGCGCCGTCTCGACGAGCGCGACAGCGTCGGCAGGCGGCAACCCACGCACCTGCTCCAGCAACACGCGATCCTCGCTCGACGTCTCGGCCGCTCCCCCCGCCTGCAACGCCGCGTAACGCCGCGCGTGCGCGGCCGGCATGCCGCGCGAGACGGCGCCCCAGTCCAGACGCACGACGGCTTCGCCGGCGCCCCCTTGCGCCAGCGCGCGTTCGAGCGCGGCCATCGCCTCGTTCGACGTGATCGACGCACCGCCGATACGCGACTGCAACGCCTCGCGCGTGCCGGCGTTGCGCGCGAGGAAACCGACATCGTCGATCGGCCCCCACGCCATGAACATGGCCGGCAGGCAGGCCGCGCGACGATGCGCGACCAGCGCCTCGAGGAATCCGTTGGCGGCGACATACGCGCCCTGCCCCGGATTGCCGAGATAGGTCGTCGCCGACGAATACACGACGAAGAAATCGAGCGCACAACGCTGCGTCGCGCGATGCAGATTCCATGCACCCGCCACCTTCGGTTCGAGCACGGCCGCGAAGCGCGCGTCGTCGACGTTGCGCAGCAGCCCGTCGTCGATTCGCATCGCCGAATGCAGCACACCCTTGAGCGGCGTCCCGCGACGCTCGATCTCGTCGACGAGGCCGTCGAGCGCCGCGGCGTCGGTCACGTCGCATCGCGCGACCGACACGTCCGCGCCGAGCGCGTCGCGCCAGCGACCGGCTTCCGCCAGCATCTCGGCGCCCAGTGCGCCGCCGCGGCTCGCGAGCGTCACATGCCGCGCGCCGCGCTCGATCATCCAGCGTGCGGTCGCGAATCCCAGCCCGCCGGTGCCGCCGACGATCAGGTACGCGGCATCCGGGTCGGGCCGCAGCGTCGGCAATGCGACACCACGCGTCGGTAGCGGCGTGCCGGACGGATAGGTGACGAGCACCTTGCCGATCTGGCGCGCCTGCTGCATGTAGCGGAACGCCTCCTCCGCACGCGCGGCCGGGAATGCGCGGTACGGCAACGGATGCAGCACGCCGGCCGAGAACAGGCCCATCACTTCCTCGAACAGCCGTGTCGTCAGCGACGGCAGCACCCCCATCAGCTGATCGGCGTCGATGCCGAAATAGCTGATGTTGTTGCGGAACGGCCGCAGGCCGATCTGACTGTTCTCGTAGAAATCGCGCTTGCCGAGTTCGAGGAAGCGACCGAACGGGCGCAGCGTATCGATGCTGCGCACCATCGCCTCGCCGGCGAGCGAGTTGAGCACGATGTCGACGCCTTCGCCGTTCGTGCGCGCGCGGATCTCGTCGGCGAACGCGAGGCTGCGCGAATCGAACACGCGCTCGACACCGAGCAGGCGAATGAACTCGCGCTTCTCGTCGCTGCCGGCCGTGGCGAAGACTTCCGCGCCGAGATGCCGCGCGATCTGGATCGCCGCGATGCCGACCCCGCCCGCGCCGCCGTGCACGAGCACGCGCTCGCCGCGCCGCAGCCGCGCCAGTTCGCACAGCGCGTAGTACGCGGTGAAGAACGTCGTCGGGACGGTGGCAGCCTCCTCGAACGACATCGAGTCGGGCTTGCGTGCGATCGCGGTTGCGCGCGTGACCACGCGCGTCGCGAACGAGGCCGGCGCGAAACCCAGCACCGCGTCGCCCGGCGCAAAGCCGTCGACGTCCGGGCCGACCCGGGCCACGCGCCCCGACATTTCCATGCCGATCGTCGCGCCCGCGAAGCCCGTCTCGACAGCCTCGTCCGACAGCAGCCCCATCGCGTACATCACGTCGCGGAAGTTGAGCCCCGTCGCCCTCGGCTCGATCTCGACTTCTCCGGCGGCGAGATCGCGTGTCGGCATCGCGAACCATTCGAGGTTGCGCAACGAACCCGGCATGTCGAATGCGAGCCGTGCGCCCGGATGGTCCGATGCGCTCGGCTGCGCACGCTCACGCTCGGCCGCCTGCGCGGCCGGCAGCATGCGTGGCACGTAGCGGCCCTGCGGCGCAAGCAACACTTCTTCCTCGCCATCGTCGCCAAGCAGCGCCATCGCAAGCTGCAGCGCCGGTTGTTCGATGGCCTGATCGACGTCGATCAAACGAATCGGCAGCGTCGGATACTCGTTCGCCATCACACGGCCGAGACCCCACAACGTTCCCTGTTCGGGATGTGACGATGCACCGGTTGCGAACGGCGCACCGCCGCGCGTCACGACGCACAGTCGGCCGCGCTCCGTGGCGCCGGCCGCATCGAGGTCGCGCACGAGCGACGCCAGCGCGAGCGCGCCGCCTTGCTGCGCGCGCATCACGGCCGCACCGTCGGCCGTGTCCAGCGACGCGAGCGGCGCAACGAACACGACATGCGCCGGATGCTCGGCCGGCTGGCGCGCCGACCATGCCGCGGCATCACGCACCGACGCCGACTCGACGCGGCAACCCAGCCGCTCGAGTTCGCCCGCCACGGCGATGCCGAACGCGTCCTCATCGTCCTGCACGATCAGCCAGCGCGCGCCGTCGCTCCCGGCCATGCTTCCGGCCATGCGACGCGCTCGATCGTCGCCCCGCGAAGCGGCTGCCGTTTGCACGTCGGCTCCCGGCTTGCGCGCGACGACGAACGTCGGCACGCCTTCGAGATCGAGGCCTTGCTCGGTATCGCGCACCACCTCGACCAACCCGGCGCGTTCGCACATCGACACGATCGCGGCGGGCGCCAGCGTGCCATACGTGCTGGCGGCAACCTCGCCGCCGGCCGCGCCGAACACGATGTCGGAGAAGCGGCTGCGTCGCGCATCGGCGATGACGACGAGCCCGCCCGGCGCGAGCCGTTCGGCGATCGCCGTCAGCGCGGCGAGCGGATCCGGGTGATCGCCCAGCATCCGGTTGACGATCACGACGTCGAACGGCGTCGTATCGCGGCATTGCGAGAACAGCGGCGCGTCGGTCGCAAACGCCAGTGTCCGCACATGGGCGTGCGCGTCCGCATCGAACCCGGCAAGCTGCTGCTGCGTACCCGCCAGCATGTATTCGCAGCGACCGGCCGGCACGTCCACGTCGAGCGGTTGCAGCACGTCGCCGTTCGCGGTACCGATCTCCAGTACACGCAAGCGACGTGCGTCCGGCCACGCCGCGACCGCCTGCGTCACGCAGGCGGCGAGCAGCGCGCGCGCATGCGCCCACGTCGGCGATGCATCGAAGAATTGTTCGACCAGACTGCGGCCGGTCGACGACAGCAGTGCGCTCGCGGGCGACGCATCGCGCAGCACGCGCGGCAGCGCCGCCCCGACGTGCGCCAGCAACGTCAGTTCGGCGACATGGGCCGGCGATGCCGCCAGCACGTCGCGCCACAGCGCGTCACGCGCGGGCATCGCCGCGCAGGCTTCGTCGTCGCGAACCAGACGATCGCCTTCGAAGCGGGCCAGCCCGTCCTCGACGACGATCTGCGCCAGTCGCGCGACCTGTTGCGAGGCCGCGTGCGCCGGGAGTGCCGACTGGGCGAATGCGCCAAGCGCGTCCAGCGCATCGAGCGCGTGCAGACCGGCAAGCACGTCGAGCAGCGGCAGCATTTCGGTCAGATGCCGCGTGCGGCGCGCGAAGTCCTCACGTGCCGCGACATGCGCGTTCGCACGCTCGACGAGCACACCCGGCGGCGGCAGCGCGTCGGCCGTGTAATCGGCCGGCAGCGGCCGCGCTTCGAGCACATAGGCAAAGCGCGCGGGCGCGCCGTGACGGCGCCCGGCGAGATCGACGCGACGAAAGCGGCACGCGCCAAGGCGCGCGACGATCTTGCCGTGCGCATCGATGAATTCGAACGACGCGACGATCGAATGCGGGCTGCGACGATGAATGCGGGCCAGCACGCGGCGAATCGCTTCGCCTCTCAAGAAATCCACACGACCGATCTGGACCGGAACGAATGCCGCATGCGCATCGTCCGGCGCGGCGCCGGCCTGCCCCAGCACGGCGAACAGCGGATGGAAGCCGCTGTCCATCAGCGCGGGATGCAGCAGATAGTCCGACCGCGCACGCGCGTCGGCAAGGACCGACGGCACCTCGAGCTCGGCCAGCGCGTCGTCGCCCGACACGCGCAGCGACCGCACCCACCGGAACGCCGGTCCGTAGCTCAGACCGATTGCCGTCGTGCCCGCATACAGCGCGTCACCGGACAGTGCCGGACGCGACTGCAGGTGGGAGATGACGGAAGCATCCGCCGTGCTGTCGGCGTCGAGCGTATTGCCGCTTTCGAGCAGGCGCCCCGTCACGTTCAGGTTCCACGGGCCTTCCGTCATCCGGTCGCGCGTCTCGATCGTAAACGACGCGGTGCGCACGTCGATCGCGAACCGGAACAGCTTCGCATGCTGCGGCTGGAACACGACCGGCATGCGGATCTCGACATTCTCGATGGCCACATCCGGTGTGCCGAAGAACGTGCGCGCCGCCGCGAGCGCCATTTCGACATAACCGGCGCCCGGGAACGCGATGCCACCGTCGACCACATGATCGGCGAGCATCGGCACGCGCTGCGGATCGAGCTGGTTCTCCCAGGCGAACGCATGCTCGTGCAGGCGATAGCCGAGCAGCGGATGGTCGACGCGCCGGTTCACGAGCCCGTAGCCCTCGACGCTCGGCACCAGCCAGTAACGCTCGCGCTGCCACGGATAGGTCGGCAGTGCGGCATGCGGCGCGTCGGGAACGAAGCGGTCGAGATCGACACGCGCGCCCTGCGCGACCGCCGACAGCACCGAATGGGTGAGTATCTCCGCACTATCGTGCTGACGCTTGAGTGTCGGCACGACGACGCCCGGCGCGTTGCGCGCGGCCAGCGTCTGCTTCACATACGTGCGCAGGATCGCGTGCGGCGCGATCTCGATGAACACGCGCACGCGATCGTCGGCCAGGCGCGCAATTGCGTCGCCGAAACGGACCGGCTCGCGAATGTTGCGCCACCAGTAACCCGCATCGAGCGCGGTACCCGGCAGCGTGTCGCCGGTCACCGTCGACACGAATCGCGTATGGGTATCGCGCGGCGCGAGATCGGCCAGCCCGTCGCGCACGACCGGTTCGATCGCGTCCATGCGGCGGCTGTGGAACGCGTAATCGAGCTCGAGCATCTGGTAGAAATGGCCCGCGCCCGTCAACGCCGCACCGATCGCCTCGAGCGCGGCTTGCGAGCCCGCGAGCGTCACCGCGTCGGGGCTGTTGGTGCCCGCGATTTCAATGGCCGCGGCGAGATCGAGACGCGCGATCCAGTCGCGCGCCGCGGCTTCGCCGATGCCGGCCGCCGCCATCCTGCCCGCGCCGCGCGTCAGGCCTTGGGCGCCGCTGCGAATCCGGATCACGCGCACGGCCTGGGCGATCGTGAGCGCGCCCGACGCCCAGGCTGCGGCGATCTCGCCGACACTGTGGCCGACCGCTGCATCGAAGCGGATGCCGCGCGCGCTCAGCACACGCGTGATGCCGACCTGCATCGCGAACAACAGTGGCTGCGCGTTCTCGGTCGCGGCGAGCCATTCGGCGTCGACGCCTTCGCACATGACTTCGACGAGCGATGCGTTGCCGTCCGCACGCCAAAGCACGTCGACTTCGTCGAGTGCCGCGCGAAACACGGCATCCTCGGCATAGAGTCGCTTGCCCATCCCGGCCCATTGACAGCCGTTGCCCGAGTAGACGAACGCGACCGGCGCGTCGTCTTCAACGGCCTGCCCCTGCACGGCACACGCCGGCAAACCGTGCTCCGACGGCTCGGCCAGTAATGCGAGCGCCGCCAGCCCTTCCGCCCGACCGGCCGGTGCGACGACCGCGCGATGCTCGAGCCACTGGCGACGGCGTGCGGCTGCCGCCGCGAGCGCGGCCCAGTCACCGCCCGACTGCAGGCGTGCGAGATGACGTGCGGCGACGGCTGCCAGCGCGGCCGGCGAGCGTGCGGCCAGCACAAGCGGCGGCAGCGGTGCATCGGTCGTCGCAACCGAGTGCGCGGCTGGCGCCGGCGCCGCCGCTTCGGTGATGACGACGTGTGCATTCGTGCCACCGAAGCCGAACGAGTTGATGCCGATCGTCAGCGGGGCATCGCCGCGCTCGAGCGGCGTGAACCGATCGACCACGCGCAAGCGGCCGCCTTCGAAATCGATGCCGGGATTCGGCGTGTCGAAATGCAGCGAGCGCGGCACCGCGCGGTGTTTCAGGCACAGTACGGCCTTCAGCAAGCCCGCCATGCCCGATGCCGTTTCGAGGTGTCCGATATTGGTCTTGACCGAGCCGATCAGCAGCGGATCGGACTCGGGCCGGCCGCCCGATACCGCGTCGATCAATGCACGCGCCTCGATCGGATCGCCGACCGCGGTGCCCGTGCCATGCGCCTCGAGATAGGCGAGCGTGCGCGGGTCGACGCCTGCGCGTCGATAGACGGCGCGCAGCAGGTCGGCCTGCGTCGCCGCCGCCGGTACGTTGATGCCGCCGTGCGAATGACCATCCGAATTCACGCCCGATCCGGCGATGACCGCGTGGATCGTGTCGCCATCGGCCAGCGCCTCATCAAGCGGCTTGAGCAGCACGAACGCGCCGCCTTCGGCGCGCACGTAGCCGTCGCCGGTCGCATCGAACGCGCGGCAACGGCCGCGCGGCGACAGCATCGACGCCTTCGAGAAACTGACGAAACCGAACGGATGCAGCAGCAGGTTGACGCCGCCGGCAAGCGCCATCGCGGTCTCGCCGGACTGCAGCGCGCGGACCGCCTGATGGAGCGCGACGAGCGAGGACGAGCATGCGGTGTCGACCGACATACTCGGGCCGCGCAGGTCGAACAGGTAGGACACGCGGTTCGACGCGATGCTGAGCGTGTTGCCGGTTGCCGAATACGGATCGATCGTGTTCATGTCGTCCATATTGCGGTTGCCGTAATCCATGCCCGCCACGCCGACGAACACGCCGCAGTCGCGTCCGCGCATCGTGGCCGGCTGCACGCCGGCGTCTTCGAACGCCTCCCATGCGAGCTCGAGCAACAGCCGCTGCTGCGGATCCATCTGCGCCGCCTCGCGCGGCGAGATGCCGAAGAATTCGGCGTCGAAGCCCGCGACGTCGTCGACGACGCCCGCCGCGAACGTGTAGCTCTTTCCCGGCTCCCGTTTCGACGGGTGCTGGTAGAACGCCGTACCGAAACGGTCCGGCGGAATGGCGGTCACGGCATCGCGTTCGTCGCGCAGCAGTTGCCAGAAGTCGTCGGGACTCTCGACGCCACCGGGGAACCGACACGCCATCCCGATGATCGCTATTTGCTTGTTCATGCTCTTTCTGATTTGGCCAGCGCATTGCGATCACACGCACGCGGCTCGTTCGAATGGGTGACGGCCGACATCAGTATTCGGCCCAGTTCTTCTGCCCGGATATCCTGTGCGCGGACGTTGGCGCTCGCATCATTCTTCCAGACGAAATAATCGCTGCGATCGGGCAGCACACCGAGCTTGTCGAACACGCGCCGCATGGCCGGTACGTGGTCCCCGTAGAAGCAGACGATCGTCTCGCGATCGCTTTGCCTCAGATGATCGAGCAGTCGGGCGATCATCCGGTTGGCGTTATCGAGGTGACGCAGGTATGCGGTCAGATCGTGCCACGCGTCGTCTTCACCGAGCGAATGGTAGCGAGCCGCTTCACCGGCGGCCACCGTCTCCAGATGAAGCGGCCCGTGGTTCTCCATCGTCATCGCGAAGACGAATGCGGGTTGCTCCCGCGGTGCGTCCAGCAGGTCGATGATCGCGTCGGCGACGGCCGCATCCGCGACGTACGGCCCGACGCACGCACGACCGTCGAAGCTGCGAATGTCCATGAACGCGTCGAAGTGCATCAGCGGAAACACGCGATCGCGCCCGAAGAAATCCGCGTGATACGGATGCACCGCGAGCGTCCTGTAGCCGCCGCGCCTGAACCACCCTGCAAGCGACGGCCACACCTTGCGCAGAAACGCATACGGATAGAAGCGCGCGTATCCAAGTTGATCGGCGGGAATGCCCGTGAGCACCGCGAACTCCGTGCGCATCGTATTCGCGCCCCAGGCGGGAACGGTCAGCTTGCCGTGCGCGATGGCTTCGCGCCGGGCTTGATCGAACGCCGACAGCAGCGACGGCGCGATCGCGGACGTCGCGCGCCGGATATCGAAGAACGACTCGCTCTGAATCACGACGACGTCAGGCGTGCGTGACGGCGAGCCGGACGAGAACCGGCTCGCACCGGCCGCGGCGTCGAACGTCTTCAGCGTTGCGGGCCGCAGACCATTGAGCAAATAGGCGACGAACACCGCGAAGAAACCATGTCGATGCTGGTCCACCGCCGCATCGAGCGTTAATGGCAAGCGTGCGGCCAGCCACGCCCCGATCAGTAGGCAGGCGAGTGCGACGGCCGCGGCGACCGCGCGCGCAGGCGCCGCCGCATGGTCGAGCACGCAGCCCGCGACGAGCAGCAAAACGCCGGCTGCGATCGCGACGACCTTGCCGACGCTCAGGAACGGCAGATAGAGCCGCGGATGGGCAAACAACTGGCTGAACAGGCTGAGATCGGTAAAGACGAAGGGTTCGCGCAGCGATTCGAACTTCGCGTTGCTGATGGCGGCCAGCAGCGCCACCAGCGCCGCCGCGATGCCCGCGGAAAACACCGGCCGCGACGTGGCGATCAGCACGCAGGCACCAACGAACGACACGGCTGCCACATGCAGAAGCACGGCACGCCAGGGCCTGAGCAACGGCGCACGCGGCACCGCGACGGCATCGAGGCCGAACGACGCGGCCAGTGCCATCGCGAAGACGAGTGTCAGCGTGCCGGACATGCTAGCGCCCCTCGCGCGGCAAGTACGACAGCTTGCCGAGAATCGCATCGGCGAGCAGCGCCGGCAACAGCGTCAGCAAACGCATCCCGAAGGCGAGCGCGCCCGGAAACGCAATTTCCGCGCGTCCCGCGTGCAGCCTGCGGCGGATATGCTTCGCAGCGCGATCGGCCGACCACATGAACGGCTTGTCACCCGGGAATACGTCGCTCATCGCGGTCTTCACGAATCCGGGCAGCACGATCGACATCCGGATGCCGTCGCGTGCGAGTACCGGCCGCACCGAATCGCCATAGGCCTTGATCGCCGCCTTGCTCGCGCAATAGGCGGGCGAAATCGCCATCCCGCGCAACGCCGCGAGCGAGCTGACCATTGCAACGTGGCCACGGCGGCGCGCGCGCATGCGGGCGATCACCGGCAGCACCGCATGCAGCGCGCCGTACAGATTCGTATCGACCACCACGGCTGTGCGCTCAAGTTCCTCCCAATCGTCGGCGTGCGCCAGCGTGCTCGCCACGCCCGCGTTCGCGATCAGCAGATCGATCGGATGCGTGTCGTCGAACGCATTCAGCCACGTGCACATCGCTTCGGCGTCGCATACGTCGACGCGACCGCATTCAACCGCCGCGCCACGCGCCCGGCAGGCAGCCGCGACCTCGTCGAGGCGCGCGGCATCGCGGCCGATCAACCCGACAACGACGCCGGGCGCGGCATAGGCGAGCGCCAGCGCACGCCCGAGTCCGGCAGTCGCGCCGGTGATCACGACATGACGCGGTTCATGCGAACGCATGAGCGATCTCCACGTGGGTGGCCTCCAGTCGTCGCACGGCACCCGCCACGGCCATCTCGATGCCGGTATCCGTATAGAAGTCGCCGTTGATCTGCGTGTGATGAATCACATAATCCAGAAAGGCGTGGAACAAGCCTTCGTCGGGCCGCTCGGCATGCGCCCAGAAACTGTCGAGCCCGCCTTGCCACGTCAGCCCCGGCATGTCGTAGATCGCCACGCCCAGTGCGATCAGCGGGCAATGGTGGTAAAGCGCCGACATCCCGGTCGTACTGTTGACCAGCACCACGCCACGCGCATGATCGAGCAGCGTCGGCAGGTGGCCGGCGTCGATGAACGACACGCGATCGGCCACGCCGAGCGCGCGCGCAAGCTGCCGGACGTGCCCGCGATAATCGAACACGCCCGTGTCCAGCGGATGGTTCTTGACCAGCAGGTCGTGTCCGTCGGGCGCGTGCTGCGCGAATGATTGCAGTACGACGTCGATCGATGCGCGCACGCTGCCGAATGGCGAATGGTGGACGATTTGCGCGTCCGCATTGACCTGGAGCGGAAACAGATAATAGGGCCGCCGGCCGAGCAGACCCCGCGTCACGCGCGCGGACTCGCGATCGAATATCGGTTGTTTCAACGCGCGTGTCGCCAGTCCCGCGTATTCGACAAAACCGTTGCGCGGACGATGGCTGCAATAATTCGGGAAACGGGACCGATACAGTGTATTGGCCGCACGATAGCGCATGTCGTGATAGGCACGCACGGCCAGCCGATATCCGGTGGCGTGCCCGAGATCGCGCGGGGGCGTTACGCCGCGCTGATCCAGATACCACGCCGGATCGCGCGGCAGCAATGAGCGACCATTCACGCCATGGCGCTCGAGTGTCAGCCAATGCGGACGCACGTATCCTTCCTCGAATACGTGAACGGCGACACCGTGATCGCGGGCGACAGGATGCACGGGCCGGTGAATGGCCCGGCAGTCGCCGAACAGGATCACATCCGTCACGTCGCCGGTTCGAAGTGTTGTCGCATACCACGCGGCAAGCTCGTCCGGATGCGCGGTGTAATCGCTCGCAGCGCCGTTGCCGGAATAGGCCAGGTCTCCTCCACAGAAATTAATCCTGCGAACGCGATGGCCGCGACTCCGCAACGCCTCCGCCAATCGGCTAAAGAACGGCGATGCCGTGCCCTGCAGAACCAGAAAAGAGCGTCGCATTATTAATATGATTTATCATTTTTCAATATTTTTACGCATGCAAACGAAATGAACGCCGAATGCGCCGGCAGTTTAAATCACCACCCTGCCCCGTTTTTTAGCCCCGGATTTATAGGTGAACGATTGTATCGTTTTACGAGATAACCATACAACTTTAGTCGTCTGAAAAACGCTAACGCGGATTTGCGTTATCGAACACCGTCGGCACTGCCCCATGGCCGCCGGCTAAAGCTTCGCGAGCCAGCGCTGCAGCGACATGTAAAGCTTCTTGCGCGCCGAAATCCGATATTCCGAGTAAGTCGTCAACACCCACATCTTGACTTTCCCGAACTGTTGCTCAAGCCGATTTCGCTTCAGCTTGCCCTGCCCCATCGACTGTCGCTGCGAGTGCAACAATCCGATTGCGTGTTGCGCGTCGATCACGGCGCGGGATACCGGATGGACATAACGCGGATAGCGCAGCAGCGTCCCGGCAATCAGCTCGTCAAGCGTCAGCCGGCGACTGCGACGCGACCAGACCGGGTGGGTATCGGACCTATCGCCGGCGATCGGCATGTGCTCGGCACCTGGCGATACGCTCGCGAAAACGTCGTGCGTCAGCCCCCAGCCTGCATAGAACGGCGCACCGTAGCAGACGACCCGCTTGCCGCGCAGCAGCGCCTCAAAGCCGGTCAACGACGTCATCGTATGCACTTCGTCGGCCTGCTCGACGCATGCGATCACGTCGGATTCAGGCGCCACGGCATCGGCGAGTCGGCGCGCTTCGTGCAGCGCAACGGCACCCGCGCGATTGCCGCTGACGACGTCGGGATGCGGCTTGAAGACGATGAACGCGTCGGGATGGGCGGCCCGCACCTTCGACAGCAAACCGAGATTCGTAGAGATCCACGGTGAGCCAGTCCGGATCGAAGCATCGTCTTCGACCTGCCCCGGCACCAGAATCACTTTCGCGGGGCGGGGCGACGGCAGCACGACGCCACCGTTGCCGACGTTGTACTTGCCAATGCGTGCATCGACCAGCGCCGCGCGCACGGTGCGCGCCTCGGCGAGCTCCGCGTCGTCGAAGCCGCCTCGCTCGAGGATCGCCTCCAGCCGGGACGGCGTGCGCGGATCGAAATAGATGCCAAGATCGTCGATCACGAGCGAAAGTGGTGCGATCAGGTTCGAGCCCAACCCGACGGACCGGACGAACCCGTCCTCCATGCGAAGCACGGGCAAGCCCAGTTCCTGCGCGACCGCAGCGACATCGGGACGGCGGGCACCCCATAGCACGACGCGCCGCGACGCGTCCGGCGGCAGACGCCGCAGCGCCGCCGGCGAGTCGACGAAACGCACGCGCGCGCCACCGTGCCGTAGAAACGGTGCGACCACGCTGCGCTTCCACAGGCTCAGCCCGACGCACACGAGCTCGCCTCTCGTCACTTCGTTCAGCCGGCGCTGCTTCGCGAGATGGGCGATCACGTCGAAGATCGTGCCGCGACTGCCGGTTTGCGGATCGATGTAGCGGCAATAGCGCAGGTACGCTGCATCGAACAACTGGTGCAGCGTCGCGCTGCCGCGACGAGCGGCAACGATCGGTGCGTGCGCATGGCGATCGTCGGTGAGCCCCCAGCCGGCATACCACGGCAAGCCGAATGTCACGACCGGCTTGCCGCACAGCAGCGCCTCGAAGCCCATTTGCGACGAAACGGCATAGACCTTGCCGACCCGCTTCAACAGCGAAGGCGGACTGACATCGGCGGGCAGCAGGTGCACGCGTGGATCGCCGAAGGCAGCGTCGACGAGATAGCCGGCTTTCTTGCCGCACATCACGTCGGGATGCGTCTTGATCCAGACCGGCTTGCCGGGGTTTTCGGCGAGCGCGGCGGCAAGCATCGCGCGGAACGACGACGCGTCGGCGCCGCCCAGGCGGACAGCGACGTCGCCGCTCGTCTGATCGATGACCAGGACCGCGTCGTCACGCCAGTCGTCGGGGGGGACGAAATCGGGCGCGTGGTTGTATTTCGACACGCCGTGGCGAACGATCAGGGACATCGCGTGGTCGGCCTTGATCCGCCATTCATCGGCATGGTCACCCTGCAGCGCGGCGGCGTCCTTCACGAGCATCTCGAGACGGGACGGCCTGCTGGCGTCGTAGTAGATGCCTAGATCGTCGATGACGATCGATAAAGCGGCATCGCCGAGAACGCCGAGGGAGACGGAGCGGAGGAAGCCGTCTTCGATGCGCAGCACGTCCACGCCGGCGCGCAGCGCCCATGCCTGCGCGCGCTGGCCGCTTTCACGAAGTCCCCAGCCGAGAATGCCGGAGATGCCGGATCGCTGCCATGGCAAGCCGCACGAAACAACCCCGTCGAGCCAAGGGGTTGTGCCGCACCATGCCCACAGGCCAACGCTCTGAATGGGCACGATCCAGCGCGGCGGACGGCTCATGATTCCCCTCCGCCGCGCGTCCCGCCGTGCCCGATCGAACGTTCGGTACCCATCCGCTGCATCGCAAGCAGCACCTTCAACTGTTGGACGAGACAACGTGCATACGGCCGACGCGCATAGTGATGATCGTACCGACGGGGATGGCGCCAGGAATGCTTGACCAGCCCATCCGCCCCGAGCGCATGCGCACTTGAATCGAGGTACGGAATCCCGTGCGCGCGGCAATATGCTTCGATACGGGCATTGAATTCCCGCGCCAGTTCTGTCCGCTCGCGCTGTGTTGCCGATACCTGTTGACGTACCGCGGCCGTCTCGTCGCGCGGCGCGGCCTGGTTCGCCAGCGTCGGCAGCGGCGCGCTGAGCACGGCGACCCGGTGGGCCGCGGCGACTTCGGCGATGAAGTCGCAATAGTTGCGAACCGCCTCGTCAAGCAATACAGGGATCGGACACGACCGGAATTCCACCAGTTTCCACAGCGAATAGGCGGTATCGACTTCACCGAGATTGAGCAGAACCCAATCATGTCTCGACGACTGAAGCCGGTTCGTGAAACGTAGCAATGCGGACGTAGTCGAATGGCGGTTGTCGATGCCGATCGCGGTCGCGCCCGGAACGTATTCGATGTCGAACCGCACGTTCGGCAGCCCCAATGCGAACCACGCGTGCTCGAATACACGAACGTGAGAATCCCCAAGGACCAGTACGCGCTGCGCCGGTCGCTCAGATACAAGCGCCGCGCATCGCCGCCACACGCGCAACAGCACACGATCGCGCACGCGTTGCATGATCGCGCTCACTGCCCCAGCACCTCTGCAATCTGGCGGAGGCGATGCTGCCATGTATGGTGCTTCGCCACATACTCCGCACCGGCTCGTGCGCGCTCGAGATCACTGTTGGACGGGCCACCGCGCAGCCGCGCAAATAGCTCGCTCGCCTCGTCGGCGCTGCGCACGACGTGACAGAAGTCCGCAAACATCGCATCGACCGATCGCGCCGGCGTGGTGACGGCAATTCCGCCACAACCGAGAATTTCGACCAGACGCCGCGAGAACATCGTCGGCGAGTCCTCGACGGTATTCACGTTCAGGGACACGACGTAGTCGCGGTACATTTGGGCCGTTTGTTCGTGTCGGACCGCATGCTGTATATCCAGGCCGTCGAGCGCCGGAAAGCGATAATGCGACGCCTTGCGGCTCGAATTGCGGTCGACGACGGTCAGGCCCAAACCACTCCCGCATGCCGCACCGAACAACGCGTCCTGCCACACGCGGCGACGCATGTGGTTCTCGCTGCTGTAGCTGCCGACGAAATTCGCCCGCCGGAATTTGAAGTCGAAGCCGGTGAACCCGTGCGTCCTGGGCTGGATCGCGAACATCAAGGTGTGCACGGACGCCTGCTCGCCCATCACCGCCTTGTAGCGCGGCACGGCATTGGCATCCACCGTAAACACATGATCGAACAGCTTCGCACTTTCCACGAAACGATCGAAGTGAACCGAGTCCTCCTTGTTCCAGAACACCGTCGGAATGCCGCGATCCTTCGCGGCTTCGACGAGCCGAATCAACGCGTGATTCGTTCGTTCCGGGTGTTCGGGATACGCGGCGATCTTGTACTTCCATCGATCGCGCAGGCCGGACCACGCCGACTCGACCAGCAAATAGTCCGGGCGCGAAAATGCCAGCCGCCAGCGAAATCCGCGGGGACCCAGCGAAATGACTCGACTGTCGAAAACGAGGCTCGACGATGTCAGTCCGTCCGCGACCAGAGCGATAGTCGGATGCTTTCTGATGCTCAATTCCACTCCCGACAATCGACGCACGGCGCAACGCCGCGCGCCACCGAAACGCTTCGATGCCGCATTACGCCACCTTCTCCAGCACGAGCACGCCGTCGAGTAGATCCGCCGCATCTTCCTCGATACTCAAATAGGCGAGTGCACGCAAATTCCCGCCACGAAACCCGACCGAGAATCCGTCGTCCGGGATCGGGTTACCTTTGAAACGTTTGGCCAAATATTGCGCGACGTCCGGATGGCTGTCTTCGGCGGCACGGCTCGGAAACGGCACCAGAAAGCATGAGCCCACCGGATGGGTTTCCGTGCTTTCCATCAATCCGACAGAACAGAACCGCGCAAAATCGGCCTCGGCCGGATACTTCACGTCGACCCACGGTCTGCCGAGGAGCGAATCAAGCTTCGCGGCCAACGATTCCCGCTGCACCGCGTCCCGCACGAAGTCCCACTTCTTCATCTTGAAACGCGGCTTCTGGCTCTCACGCGGGACCGCCGGAGCCGGGTCCGGGCCCAGATGGCCCTCGCGCTCCGCCTCGACATAGGCAATCGCATCCAGCGTACTGTCGTATGCGATGAAGCGCTGCGACCGGAATCCGACGCCGCGCTTGAAAAGATTGATCCCCATCCCGTCGTCCACGACGTACAGATAGTTGATCGATTTGACCCACGAATACTTCTCGATCAATTCCTTCACGACGTGAAATACGTTCAGGTTCATTACCCCGTTCTTCACGTGCTCCTTGTGACACAGGATGTGATTGATCTGCGCGAGCTCGCCAAACATGAAGAGCGTGATGTACGAGACCAGGCGCCCTTCGTGCACGATGCCGAAGAATCGTTCCGTGTGATATTCGCAGCCGGCGGCGCTCGGGCTCAGCACATAAATCGGCGGGTTCGAATAGTAGTACTCGGGAATCGGCCGCCCCTGGCGCATCGGATCCGACGTGCGAATCTCGTAGATGTCCTGCTCGAAACCTGCGGGGCCACCTTCATGGAACCGGTATCCGAGGCGATTCGCCTTTTGAATCATGTTCCGGGACTTGTCACCGATCGACCGCAGATATTCCTCGACCGTATCGGGAATCGTCAGAAATGCCGGGCTCGCCTTCTGGAGGCTGGCAGGCATCAATTCCCCACTCGCGGCCTCGACAAATACGGGCTCCCGACCGAAACGATCGACATCGTGCCTCGACGCGAACGCGTCCATCGACCTGAACCATTTGTCGCAATGAACAATACATTCCGGGCCGCAATGGTGCCGTTTAAGCAGCAGGTTCGCGCGAATCGCCGGCTCGCGCGTGATGTTGACCGACTGGCTGCCGTCCTTGCGTTTCGCGATCAGCACCGGGCTATCGAGTACGGCGCCGCCGGCATCGACGCTAACGTCCGAGAGGACGACGGGACCATCGAAGTTCCAGGTCAGCACCTTGAGCGACGTGATCCGGCTATCGACTGCGATCTCCGTCGTCAGCCGCTCTTCGCGCATGTCGCTCTTGAGATAACGAAAGTAGCCGACCCACGACTTCATGTACCCCATCGCATGCATGTCGGCATCGACGAGATTTTCGCCGGCGACGACGAGCAACAAGTTGCGGTTGCCCGACATATCGCCGTTGACGGTCGCGCTCAGACGGATGCGCGTCGCTGCCGTCGCGCGTACCGAAACCTCGAGCCCTTGCATCCCTTTCTGCAATGTCACGCGATCGCTGTACCACGCGGTCACCGGCGTTGCGTCTTCATGGCGAAACCGGCTTCCGGCCAGTCGCAGCTTGTCCCGGACATACCTTACGATACCCACGCTGCTCCCCTGCTCGTCAGAAGTTTCCGCGATAGCCGCTCCGGTCCGCGCCACATATCGATCGAGACCATCGAGCAAGTGGGTGTAATACCCGGCCACATAGTGAAATGGGCTCTTTCCCCATTGATGGTCGATTGCGCCGATGAGCAAGGTCGAGTCGAAATGCAGGAATTGTTCATCGGCGAGATCCTCTCGCATCCGCGCATATTGCCGGGCCAGGAACGCGTTCGCCTGCGCAACGTCGTCGCGCGAGTATGCCGGCGAGAAATCGGTGCCGTCCGAGCAGGCCGAGCCCCAGTACACCTCGTTCACGATCAGCGCGTCGAGCCGCCCCTGCGCGCTCAACGCTGCGACGAGTTGGCGCCAACCCGCCTCCCATCGGTCGAAGAACGCATCCGTGAATGGCTTGATCACCGTGCCGCGACGCGCCCGCGCATCGAATCCCGACGACAGCAGCTCACCCGACACGGTGCAGGACGCGCCACGGTCATCAACGAACACGCTGAATCGTTCATCGATCAGGTCCATCAGCAACAAATCGAATCCGCCCGCGGCGAGTACCGCCACCAACCCGTGCTCGACGTCCGATTGAACCATCCTGCGCTGAAACGCTGACGCGATCGCGTCAAAGTCGACGTTCTCCACCACACCCGAAGAGAATGCAGTCGCCAGCGAACTGCGCGCGAGATAGCCCGCAAGCTCGTAGTGCTCGGCTTGCGGAAATCGGTCGGTAAAGGCATCCCGGCTCACGCAACTTCCATGAATCAGAAGCTTCGGTTTACTGCGCGCCATCCATTTTTCCTCGTGCTTGTTTTTAGTTGTCGTCACGCAATCGCGCCGCGCCCGTCCCGAAGAACGGGTCCGTGCGCCCTGCGAAGTTCACCGCGGCCGGTGAGCAATCGCTCAATCCGCCCCCCTCGAGGCGAATGATCGTCGAATACGTCCTTTCGCCGTCTCTCGCGCGAAGATCGACGCCGGTGGCCGGCGTGACCCTGCCGAACTCGAAGGCAGTCCAGCCGCGAATCTTGTCGTCACGCTGGCCCTTGTATATATCGGCATCTGAACCCCGATGGATGAGGGTGCCGGCAAATTTTTGTGCGGTCAGATGGAGGCACGCGTCGCCGCTCGCCACTTCAACGCCCGGGCCGAGGAGGAAGCGTTGCACCACATCGGCGGTTTCGGGTGCGTCGAACGTGTCCACCACGACGACTTCGTCCGATCGACCCACGAACACATAACGATGGAGCGCCGCGCCGCATCCGGGCACCGCATAGGCACAAGCGATCCGGACACCCTCATCCGATTCTTCAAAACGCTCGATGCAACCCGAGACGGGACCGAACCTCGACTGGACCTCATGTCGCGGCAAGCCATCGAGCAGGGCCGGAACAACAGCGCTATGGCCAGTGGTCGACGTAATGCAGCGTGAATAAGGATCGCTCTGATCGTAGGAATAGCTGCCGGCGTCGACGATGACGTCAACGCCGTTGTACTGCAGATAGATCGACGAATCGTCCATCTGCTTGTGCCATTCCGTGCGCCCGCCACACACCAATGAAAAGTAGAGGCCGTCGCGCTTCACTACGGCGAATCCCGATTCGAAGAAGCAAAACGCCCCATCTCGCGACGGCAGCCCGAGATCGTAGCGCGGCGAGTCGCCTATCGGCGGAATTTTACCGTCGGGAAGCACGCACAGTTCAAGCGCATAGGACGCGCTTCCAATCAGTGCATCGATTTTGTCGCGCAGGTCATCTGCGATCCCGAGGTTCGCTAGTACGGTGCGGAGCTTCCGGTATAGCGACAGATTAAAATTGTGATAGCCGATCGTGTTCTCGTTGCACAGACCGTCCTTGTCGAACGACTGCGCGGCAAGCGACAGAATCCGATCCTCTGCGATCTTCAGATAACCGCTGCCTTCACCCTCAGCCAGTAACGCACATACATAGATGAGCGAGGTCGCGCCCATCAGCTTGTGGTTTCCGACGCCAAGATTTCGGTCGTCGGCAAGCCATTCTGCCCAGCGGTGAATTTCGCGCAGGAGTCGCACCCGCAGCGCCGTCGACGCGCCAACCTCGTCGAGCATCTGATGGCAGGTCAGCAGCACCTTCAGCCGCTCGCTTGCCGAGTGGTCCGCGGACGGAATACGACCAATCGCGAGCCGATTCTCGGCAATGGCCGTGAAATCCATGAAGTTGGAGATCAGGTCGATTGCCAGCTTGCGTGCGTCAGCGTCCTTGCGTTGTGCCCAGGTTGCGAGCAGACGACCAATATAGGCGAGCGAGTAATACCACATTCGGTCAGCATTCAGCGCGAACGTGTGGTTCCACGGGAACCGTGTACCGACCTTGACGTCGATGCGCGTGGCCCCTGTCATGAACGACATTTGAGCAGTGCCGGCCGTCAGCCAATCCTCGGCAAGTGGCTGGTAGTCATCCACCAGTCGCACACACTCCAGTCGTGATGGACGGACCGCCGTCGCTGCCAGGAAATCGGCTTCGGCCTTGACTTGAACGTCTGTCGTCTCGGCGGTCTCCAGCGAGGTGCCGGGTGCCTCGGTCACCTTCTCGAGCACCAGGATGCCGTTACAGAACTGTTCAGCCCAATCCGTAATTTCAAAGAACGCGAGCGCACGCAGTTCGCCCCCCTTGAAGCCGGCCTGAAAGCCGTCGTTGCCGACCGGCACCCCTTTGAAACGTCGATGGAGATAGTCGGCGACGCCGTGACCGGTCTGCGCGTCGGCCCGAGCGGGAAACGGAACAGCGATGATCGCCCCCGCGGGCTGAACCGCAACCGACCTCATCAATCCCTTGCCGATGTACTCGACAAATTGCTCCGGAATCGGCTTCGGCATCTCGATGACGGCACGCCCGATTCTGTCGGCAACATGTGCAAGCGCTCCGTCCTCCCCGATCGATTCGCGGATGAACGTCCACTGCGACAACCGGAGTTTTTCCTTTCCTCTGCTTGCGTGCTGTCCACTCGGGACGTCGCCTGCGTCCGTGGACACCGATTGCGCATGGGTGTCGGCAAACGTCGCCGGCGCACCGTCATACGTCAGAAAGCTGCGGGGAGAAAACCCGACGCTGCGCCGAAATCTGTCGATACCGCTATCGTGGCCGGCGATGTACATGTAGTTCACCGCCCTCACATGAGGATGGCGCGTGATCAACTCATCGACCATGTGCAGCACGTTGAGATTCATCACGCCATGCGTCGCATGTTCCTTGTGGCAAAGAATATGATTGACCTGCGCCAACTCGCCGAACAGAAGGACGGTGATATAGGACACCAACCGATCACCGAGAAAAATGCCGACAAATTTCTCGGTATGTAGCTCGCAACCCGCCGGATTCGCTGCAACCACGTATTGCGGCGGGTTGGTATGGAAATACTCCGGGATCGGGCGCCCTTGGCGCATCGGATCGGAAGTCCTGATTTCATGGATGTCCTGGCCCAGCGTCTCGGGTGCGAGGCGCCTGAATTCGTAGCCCAGCTTCCGGGCTTTGCGGATCATGTTTCGCGACTTGTCGCCGATCGACTTCAGATACGCGTCGAGCGACGCCGGGATTTCGAGCAAGGCGGGTTGAGCACGCTGCAGCGAAGCGGGAACCAGTTCCCCCGTGCCTGTTTCGACATACACATCGTCTCGGCCGAACGCATCAATTCCGGTCCGGATCGCGAACTCGTCCATCGACTCGAACCAGCGATTGCAATGTGCGACGCAATGGAAGCCACAGCTCGCCTTGCGAGTCAGGAAATTGGCCGAAAGCGGCCGGCTGCCGTCCGTGGTCAGCGGATGCCACCGCTTCACGATCCTGCGCGAAGGGCCGGAAAACATCGGAACGGCGTCTTCACTTGTCAGTACGACGTCGTCGAGCACAACAGGCGTCGTCATGTTCCATGGCCGAATCTGAAATCCGGTCACCTCGGGAATCACATCGAAGTCGAACGCGAGCTTTCCGTCTTTGATGGACGGAAGCAGATAGCGATAGAACCCGGACGACGTCTTGACGAAGCCGATTTCCGCCGCCTTCGCTTCGGTCAGATATTCGCCGGTGATCACCAAAAGCAGGTTGCCCTTTTCGGGCAGCGTCCATCCGACCAACGCGGACAGACGAACCGCGCTCTTGCGCTCAACGGTGAACATACCGCTGAGCACCCCACGCCCACGACTCAGTACAACTCGATCGACCCATGCTTCATTCATGGCGGCACCACACCTTGCTCATTGTTCTCAGGCCCGTGGCCCCTCTTCATTGACATGCGGGTCGTGCGACACGCCGACATGCTTCGTCGGTCGGCCCGGCGCCACGCTGACTGATTCGATCGCGTCCGGCCCGGACTGCGCGAGCCGGACCAGGAACGCATTGATAGCCTCTTTCGGCGGCGGTTCGTGTCCTTGCGCAAGACTGCCGAGATGCAGGAAGAATCGATCTTCCAGCCATCCCCAGAATTCCGTTCCACGAACGTGAGGCAAACTCGAATTCGACAGGAACGGCTTCAAGTGATAATCGGTATGCCAGTCGGTAAAGTTCTGCAAATAAACCACGTGATTCCCGTCGCTCGGATAGACCCGCCACAAATCGGCCACGGCCACTTTCTCGAGCCTCTCGCGAAGCGTCGCGAGATCCTCCGTGCCAAAGCAAACGCGGCCGAAATTCCGTACGGCCGTTTCCTCAAACGCCAGGATGGAAGTCTGTGGATTCCACACGAAGGCGGTTGAATCGGCAAACTTCGTCGACAGATACAGCGCTGCGAAGCCGCCCCCCGATCCGCCCCAGAAAACCAGCCGCTCCGGAGCAAGAACCGAACGGACCTTCTCCGTGATCAATTCATACAGGTACTGCAGTGGCGTGGTCGACGTGCCGACGTGCCAGGCAAGCGTCAAATCGGGATCCAGCAGCAACGCTGGGTCGGAGAAGATGAGGACGGAACTATTCACGTCGCTCATCATCGACACGCCGCTGAACACGGGCAGCTTGAATACCTCCGAGCGCGGTGCATTGCCGTGAAGGAAGCAAAATAGCGCCGGGCTGCGCCGGTCGACGAGCAGGAACTCGATCAACAGATCGTTGACCGGGATGATGTGCGCCGAATTGGGCAGCACCGTCGCGGACAGAAACTCGCTGATGCTGGCCCACACTTTCGGCGGATATCGCGCGGCATCGCGCGCAGTGGCATACCGCGCCGCCAGTTGCTCGGCGGAAGGGCTCGTGACGGCGACGAAGGCGTGAAGACGGACGAAGTCGTCCGCCCCCCACGTGACGATCTTGAAGCGGACGGTACCCGCAAACGGCGTAGCCTGGGAAAATTCCCAGTCGACTGACACACGTCCCGCGCGCGTCGGCACGTATCGATACCACCAACCGTGATGGGAACGTACAAGTCCCAGTCGCTCGAGCTCATCCGGCGGTTCGCTGAATTCGACCTGAACCAACGCGCAATTGGTCGCGATGTGCGGCCCGCAAACCAGATCCATGCACATCGAAAATCGCTGCACGTCCGTGATGTCGAGCGAAAACTGCACGCCTGCGCCGGACAGCTGAATGCCATCGGTCGAGTGATAGCAGTTTGAAGTATCGTTCATAAGCCGAGACAGTAAATCTGGGAAAAGCAGCGCGGCGGCCGGTGGCAACACCGATCAATTCGCGAAGAACGGGTCGGATTTGTTCGCAAACGCTCGCGCCCTGTCGGAACCACCTTGCGGATCCGTGCCGTTCAACACGACGATCGACGAGAATTCCCCGGCGACCGGTCCTCCGCTCAAATCGATACCCGTGGTCGGCGAGATTTCACCGAAATCGTACGTACTCCAGCCCCGCACTTTTTCATCCTGTTCACCGCGATAGAAATCGGCATGCCGCGACGAATGAATGATCGCCCCTTGAAACGTTTCGCCCTGCAGGCGGATGATCCCTTGCTCTGCGTACGCCGAAACGTCCGGCGCAAGAAGAAAGCGCTGCACGGCAGCGGCCGGATTCGGCGACTTGACCATGTCCACGATGACAACCTCGCCTGGCCAGTGGACAAACACGAATCGCCGGAAGCTGGTCCAGCACCCGGGAACGGAGTAAGCGCATTCGATGCGCACGCCGTCGTCGCTTTCTTCGAACCGTTTGATGCTGCCCGACACCGGCCCGTACTTCGCGATCAGTTCATATCTCGGAAGGCCGTCGAACTGGGAAAGAAACACGCCACTATGGCCCGCCGACGAGGTAATGCAACGAGTATGCGGGTTGCGCTGATCGTACGAGTAGCTGCCGCCATCGACAAACACGTCCTCCCCCTTGTACTGCAGATAAATCGCCGTGTCGTCCATGTGCTTGTGCCAGTTCGTCCGGCCGCCGCAGATCAACGACAGATAGAAGTCGTCGCGCTTGACGACCGCGAACCCGGATTCGAAGAAGCAGAACGACGCGTTGACGGAGGTGACGCGCGAGTCATAGCGAGGCGAGTCGCCGATGGGCGGGATCATGCCGTTCGGGAAAATGACGAGCCGCAGTGCACGCATCGCGTTGTCGAGCACGGGTTCGATGTCGGCGCGCATCGATGCCGCGATCCCCAGCTTGCCCAACGCCTCATGAATCTTCGTGTACAACGAAAGGTTGAAGTTGTGATAACCGATCGTGTTCTCGTTACACAGCCCATCCTTGTCGAAGGACTCGCCCAGCAGTGAGCGCACGCGGCGCAGGGCCGTTTCGAGATAAACCGCACCGGCCTCGTTCGTCAGAAGCGAATACGTGAACATGAGGGACATGCAGCCCATCAGCTGATGATTGCCGACGCCGAGATTGGCCTCCTCGGTCAGCCACTCGGCGCAGTAATGCATTTCGTCGAGCAATCGCGGCAACAGGGCGACGCCTCGGACATCCTTCGATTCCCTGACGATCTGATGCAGCGTCAGCATTACCTTCAATCGTTCGGCCGTGGCGTGATCGGCGGACGCAATGCCGTTGACGCCGGCACGATGCTCGGCAACGGCGACGTAGTCGAGATAGTCGGACGTCAATGACACCGCCAGATCCAGCGACGCGGCGTCTTTGGACTGATGGTACGTCGCCAGCAATCGTCCGATATAAATCAGCGAGTAGTACCACATGCGTACCGAGTTGTTCGGTAGCTCGGAGTTCCATGCGAACTTCTTGTTCAGTTCGACATCGACAGTCGCCGGCGAATACGGAAATGACATCTTCACGATGTTCCCGAGCCGCCACCCGTCGGCCAACGGCTGATACTCGTCGGCAAGGCAGACTCGGTCGAGGGACGCCCCATCCGTCGGAACAGACGCCATGAAACGATCTCGCGTCAAGAATGTTCCCTGGGGCTTGTTCCGAACAATCGAATCCGGACGCAAGCCAGCTTTTCCGAACTTCTCAAATGCCTCGGTCAGGCCACGAACATGGCTCTTTCCCACTGGTGTCAATTTCTCGACTACCAACAGCCCCCGGAAGAACAGCGCATCGTCGTCGCTGACCTGGAAATACCCCAGAACGCGGAAATCGCTGCCCTTGAACGCGGTTTCGAAACCGTCGTTCGAAATGGGGCTCTGCTTGAAACGCCGTCGCATGTAATTGCAGAGTCGGTCATCGGCATCCGGGATACGGTCCGGGAACGGCACCGCGAAGCAGCTTCCCTCCATCCAGTCGATCACCGTCTCGCTCAAGCCGCGCGACAGATAGCGCTCGAACTCGTGATAGACAGGCATCGGCAGACGTGCAACGCGCCGACCAATGCGACGCTCGATCGCCTGCATGACGTCGCCGCTCACCTGCTCGCGCATGAACGCCCAGTCGGCGCCTCTCACCTTCGGCTTGAAGGACGGCACCGAAGGCGCCGTCGCGCTGTCGATCGACGGCCGATTCTCCTGATGTCGCGCGTACACCTCCACGACGCTGTCGTACGTCATGAAAGCGACATCCCGGAAGCCGACACTTTCCTTGAAATGGTTGATCCCGCCCTGGGATTGTCCGATGTACAGATAGTTGAGGACGCGTACCTCCGGCTGATGCCTGACGAGTTCGTCCACGACGTGAAACACATTGAGATTCATCGCACCGCTGCTCGCGTGATCCCGATGGCACAGCAGGTGATTGACCTGCGCGAGTTCACCAAAGAGAAAAAGCGTGACGTACGCAACGAGGCGATCGTCCTTGAACACGCCATAGAATCGCTCGGTATGCAGCCGGCAACCGACGGAACTCGGCTTCAACACCTGCTCAGGCGGATTCGTGTAGTAATACTCGGGAATCGGACGGCCCTGGCGCATCGGATCCGACGTTCGAATCTCGTGAATGTCCTGCCCATATTCGTCAGGATCGATTGCACGGAATGCGTAGCCGAGCCGCCGCGCCTTTCGCACCATATTGCGCGACTTGTCGCCGATGTCCGACCAATACGCGTCGATCGAATCCGGAATCTCGAGCATCGCCGGCCGCGCGCGTTGAATGCTCGCCGGGATCAGTTCCCCGGTGTCGCGCTCGACATACACGTCGTCGCGTCCGAACTCGGCGCGCCGTGTCCTCTGCTCGTACCCATCCATCGAGTCGAACCATTTATTGCAATGTACGACGCATGCCGGGCCGCATGCATGCTTCGCGAGCAGCAAATTCGCCGCAACCGGCCGCTGCTCTTGCGCAGTCAGCGACTCCCATTTCTTGATGATGCGACGCGGACGAGCGGCCAGGAATCGAATGCCCCCCGCTTCGACGCCCGTCACGCGAACGTCGTCCAGCACGACGGGCGGCACGCCTATGCCCCACAGCCGGATATTGACCGACGTGACTTCGGGCAGGACATCGAATGCATGGCACAGTCGTTCGCCCTTCACCGACGGCTTCAGGTACTGGTAATAGCCGCCTTTTGTCGGCACGAACCCGATTTCCGTCGCGTGTTGCTCGGTCAATGCATCACCGTTGATGAGGAGAATCAGATTCGTGCCATCCGGCAATCCCCCTGCGATCGTCGCATTGAGTTCGACCGAGGTCCTCGCGGCGACGCTCGCCGCGCAGTAGATCACCGAATGCCGCTCGCTCAACACGACGCGATCCATGTATTGGTCAGCCATCATTCCCCGCAGCAGTTCTTGTCGACGGTGCGGTTCCAGTCGTCATCGACCCGCATCGTTATCCCTTTCAGGTCCGCCCCTTTCAGGCATGCACGATTCCCGGCACGGCATCGCGAATCATCGCGAGAGCGAGGGCTCTCGCGATCCAGCCTCTTCGGAGTCCCCCACAAAGCACGCCATTTCGCGTTGAATCACCGCATCGTGAGCACTCTGCCGTCGCACGCGCTGCGCCGCAGCGACACTCATGTCTGCAAACAGCCGCGGGTCCCGAATGATCGCCAGCAGGCCTTCGGCAAGTGCGTGCGCGCCCTCTGCCGGCGCGAGCACACCGCACGTTGCATCGACGAATTCCGGAATGGCAGCAACCGCATTGGTCACCGGGACAAGGCCCGACGCCATCGCTTCGTCGCGCGAAACGCCCTGCGTATCCATTCTCGACGGGCACAAAAATACGCCGTACTCCTTGTGCAGATCGGCGATTTCGCGTTGCGTCAGGAAGCGCCGCTCGATTGTGACATTCGAGAATCCGCGAAGCGGCGCGACGGTCTCGTCGAACAGCGCGCCGTCGCCGATCAGGTGGAATTGCATCCGGTCGAAATCTGGCTGGCCTGATAGCGCAAGAATCGCACCGACACTCAGATCGTTGGCATAGACCTTGGACGCATACGGCCGAATCGACAGCACCTTCCAGCGCAGTTGGGCATCCTTCTCGACATAGTCGAATCGCGTGGTATCGATCGGGTTATGGATAACGCTGTACGCATCGTCAGGCAGCATCAACTCGAGGTCTTCCATCGCGGTTGTCGCGAGATACTTCGAGACGAAGACAAAGTGCAACGAGGGCGGCCGATCCGTCAGCAGCGTCCGCCAGAATTGCGCGCGGCGCTCGCTCTTCAGCGCAGCGGCGGAACGTTGCTCGGCATCGTCATACAGGAATGCGCGACGCTCGAAGCGCTGGATGTCGGCGCCGTGAACCCAGACGACGATCTTCAGTCGATCGGCGTAAGGCTTCAGCGCGCGCCACATCGCATCATCGAGGAAGTGGACCAGGACCGAGCGATATCGCCCCGTCTGCAGCAGTCGGTCCAGTACCTCCGCGCCGCCCGTCATCACATCAACGTTCTCGAACTCCTGAAACTCCATCGTTTGTTCGTCACGGAAGCGGAACACGTCGCATCGCACGCCATGTGCGCGATAGGCGCGCACCCGGCTGTGCACGAAGGCGTTGCGATACAGGTCGTCGTAGGACGGGTAGTGGTTTGTCAGGACGAGATGTTCGCCCTGGGAAAACATATCCGCCGGCAGGAGCGAGCGGTGGCCGAGCAGCAACGATTGCACGCGCGCGGAGCCGCCGGCGTAGACCCGCAAGCCGACCCGCAAGTACGCCGTGCCCGCCGGCACCTCGATATCGTGATTGCGATTCGAAGCCTTCACGACATGGCCGATCCGCGCTTTTTCGCCATCGAGAAAAAGTACGACAACCTGCACGTTCAGACCCGGCGAAACCTCAAGATGGAGCTGAAGCTTCCCGTTATCGACCGACAGATCGGCCGGCGAAAAATTGCGATCGGCGTACCAATATTCGTGTGAGCCATCGGGCAACGCCGAATCGACCTGCAGACAGCCGCCGCGCTCGACCATCGATACACGACTGTTCGCCGGCGCCTTCGTCAACAGCGATGCCAGATCGGTACCGCGCAACTGCGGAAGGGCATTGCTGTCGAGTCGCTCCGGAGCGACTGCCTCCGCTCTGCGCTGCATTTCATCGAGCGTCAGTCCGTGATCGGACAGGACCACATCGTCAACGGTCGCGCGGCCAGCCTCATCCAGCGCGACACCACTTCGGCAGTAGTTGAATTCGTCGACAGCGAAGCACGAAGCGTCGTTGAACTGCGCGGTATACAGTTCCCTCACCCAGTCGCGCAACGATACCGCGGGCAACGTATCGAAACGCGCGATACCCGATCGCGCAGCGATCTCGGTAACGAAGGTATATGCTGCGTCATCCCGAAGCAGGGCCAGGCCTTTGCTGCCCGACCATACATACTGGGCAGCCTTGCCGATCGCTCGCGCCGATGTGTAGCGCGTCGCCAGCGCGAGATCCGTCAGATAGTGGGCACCGTAGTAGTCGTCCGCGACCATGACGGAGAGCCACGCGGCAGGCGATGCCAGCGCCTGCAACATGACCGTATCCGATTCAAGCGCAGACAACACGCGCACCGCGTCTCCGTCCGGCACCCCGGCCGGGTCGAACTGCTCCGGCACGACCAACAGCAGCGTCTTGGCCCGATATTGCTGCCGCTCGAACGCGCGCAGCAGGCAGTCGGCTTGTGCCTGATCCTTGGCGTACGCAACCACGATGATCTGCGGAAGCAGCGACGGCAAGGTCTCCTCGCTGACCTTCGAGATAACGTAAGCCAGTCGATCCTGATACGTATGCTCGAGCATCACCTTGCGAAGCGCGGCAAGGCGGAGCTTGCGCGCGCCTGCTTCGTCGTTGCCGAATGCGTCGAGACGTCGCCGAATCTCAGCGCCGCTATCGCTCGTCACGACCAGATCGCCGAACATGAGGCGCACGCCGCGCGAGAAGTTGCTGATCGTGATCGTGTTGGACGCCAGCAGTTCATAGACGCGACGCGCGAACATCGACTGTGACTGCTTGATCGAGTTGAGGTTGATCGCGTATCGATAGCCCTTGTATGCCTTGTCGATCTCCGCGTACGGCAGATTGCCGACGACAAACGGCTGGTATTCCTCCGGAAACTGGTAGTTCGCGTCGCTTTTCCCGTAGTTTCTGTCGTAGATTTCCAGCGGTCGAAACTCGGGCAAATTGACGATGAAGTTCCCCAGATCCCGCGTGCGCTCCGGATATCGAACGTAATAGGCACCGGCAAAGCAGAACGCGTCTTTCCGTTCGTACTTCTCGACGGGATTGTTGACGAGCGGTTGAGCGGCGAACGGCAGCAGATAGACCCGATCGTGGCCGAGTGCGGCCTTGTAACGATGGATGCAGTCGATGTCCGTCGTAAAGACGAAATCGAACAACTTCGCGGTCGTCAGGAACGTCTCGAAATGGACCGGATCCTCCTTGTTCCAGAAGATCGTCGGAATCTTGTGATCGCGACACCATAGAACGATGCCGAGGACTTCCTGACTGAGGTGGCCGACCTTGCTGCCCCAAAGATCATCCTTCCCGCGCCACGCCGATTCAATGAACAGCATGTCCGGATTGAACGCATTCAATTCGGTCTGCCAGTGAGCGGGCGTCAGCTGCAGGAGGTTGCACTCCGGATCGTACGAGCCGAACGTGAACTCGTCCATGATGGCCGCGACCTTGAGTTGCTTCATCCGATGGGCAAGCTGCTGCCCGTCATCGTCGTGCAAACCCTGCAGCCGCGCACGCGCAGCGACCGCGACATGCTCGACGGCGTCTGCGCGCGATGAAATCGGCGCCGCTTGCAGCATCGGGCGAACGTTGGAACTCTTGAGCCCCTTGGCTTGGCTGTCGTCACGGCGCTGCTTCGACAAACGGTGAATCGCCAGCAGCTTGCCCGGCAGGGCGAAGAACCCGCTCCACGACTTGGTGCCGAATATCAGCGCGTGCCCAAGCTGAAACGACAGTGTGTTCTTCGTCCGGAGTACCTGCTGATTTGCGGCGATCAGTTGTTGACGCAAGCGTTCGATCTGCGCGTTCGCTTCGGTGAGTGCCATCCTGTTGCGGACGGCGTCCAGCTTGATTTTCTCGAGGATCGTCGACGATGACTTGGCTTCCGAGCGCAGCACGGAGAGCATCGAGCCCAGCTCCTGGCGCTCGATCGCGCGCGCACTGCGTTCTGCTTCCAAAGCCGCAATCTTTTGTTCGAGCGCCGCAACGCCGATCGCCTGCAATTGCTCCTGCTCGCGGGCAACGGCCCTTGCCGCATCGATCTCGCTGGTCAGGCTGCTGATCGTCTCGCCGTGCCGTGTAAGCTCGTCCGCAAGCGCTTCGATCGTGACACTGGTGTCCTCGCGGTACTGCCGGAAAGTCTCCTCTTCCCGTTCACGTATTGCCTTCAACCCGTTGAATCGGCTCGTGAGATCGGTGATCGTCTGCTGATACCCGGTCACCTCCGCCGCGTCGTCGACGCGCAGCGATGTCAGGCCGTTGTCGATACTTGTCGTGGCCTCGCGAGGATCGCTCAACCGCGCGGCTTCCTCCTCCAGCAGCGACACGAGTTCGTCCTGCGCGGCTCGTTCGGCCCGCAAGGTCGCGCATAGCGCCGCATAGCGATCGCGCTCCCGTCGCAAAGCGGCAATCTCTTCCAGACCATCACCCGCACCGACATCGACATTCACGCTCATCCCGACTTCCCTGCCTTTTCAAATTCGTCCTGACTTTTCCGCGCCATGCCCGGAGCGCGGACGGGAGCCACTCAACCCCAGATGCCTTTTGTATCGACGAGTCGCTGTGTTTCGCGCAGAGTCGGTTTCATCGCCTTGAATTGCGCGTGATCGACCAGCATGACCAGAACGTCCGCGCGTGCCAGTGCGCTGTCCAGATCCATCAATCGCGCGCCGCCAAGCTCGAGCTTCTCCGGCATCGCGTCGATATGCGGCTCGACAACGAGGACTTGCTCCGGATACGCGTCGGCGAGCTTGTGTGCAATATCAAGCGACGGACTTTCTCGCAAGTCATCGATATTCGGCTTGAACGCAAGACCGAAGCACGCAATTCGGATGTCGCGTCGCGGTTTTCCGGCTTCGCACAGCGAATCGACCGCAGCGCGCACCTTGTCGATCACCCATAGCGGCTTCGAATCATTCACCTCCCGAGCCTGTCGAATCAACTTCGCCTGGCCCGGCGTTTTGTTGACGATGAACCACGGGTCGACCGCGATGCAGTGACCACCGACGCCCGGCCCCGGCTGGAGAATATTGACGCGCGGATGGTGATTCGCGATATTGATCAATTCCCACACATTGATGTCGAGCTTGTCGCAAATGAGGGAAAGCTCATTGGCAAACGCGATATTGACGTCGCGGAATGCGTTCTCGGTCAGCTTCGACATCTCCGCCGTACGCGCGTCCGTGACCAGCAACTGACCGCTGACGAACGTGCGGTAGACCTCTTGCGCACGTGCTGCGGAAAGCGGATTGACGCCACCGATCACGCGATCGTTTTCGATCAGTTCGCGAATCACCTGTCCGGGAAGGACACGTTCGGGACAATAGGCGACGTAGACGTCGCAATCACCGCCGTCCTTCTCCGGAAATACGAGGTCCGGTCGAGCGCGCGCCAACCATTCCACCATCTGCTCGGTCGTCCCGACCGGCGAGGTCGACTCGAGAATGACGACGTCGCCCTGCTTGAGAACCGGGGCAATCGATTCGCACGCGGCCTTGACGTATGACAGATCCGGCTCGTAGTTACCGTGAAACGGTGTCGGCACCGCGATCATGAAAGCGTCTGCGGCTTCGGGCCGAGTTGTCGCGCGAAGCCACCCCTCTTTCACTGCCGCGTGCACGACGATATCCAGTTCCGGCTCGACGATATGAATCTCGCCTCGATTGATCGTATCGACAGCATGCTGGTCGATATCGACACCTACGACCTTGATCTTGCGCGACGCGAGCACGGCCGCGGTCGGAAGACCGATATATCCGAGTCCGATGACGGATATGGATTGGATGGCATTTTTCACGGAACGTCCTTGATGATGTATGGAGGCGCGGCAACGCTTCGACATGCCGCGCGAATCAGGGCTGACTGATCGCCCTTGCCGTGCGCGGCATTACCCGGCGAACGCGCGAACCGAACCTGGAATCGAAGAGAACGCCTGTGGATCGCTGCGATCGCTTTCACCGACGAGGTGGCGCACGATGCGTTCGCACGCGCGGCCATCTCCATACGGGTTGTGCGCACGCGCCATGTCCTCGTAGCGCACCGGGTCGTCGAGCAATTCGCGACAGGCCGCGACAATTCGACTGCTGTCCGAACCAACCAGTCGAACCGTTCCGGCCGCAACCGCTTCAGGCCGCTCCGTCGTATCGCGCATCACGAGCACCGGCTTGCCGAGCGACGGCGCCTCTTCCTGAATTCCCCCCGAATCGGTGAGGATCAGCGTGGCGCGCGACATCAGATAGACGAATGGCAGATAGTCCTGAGGCGCCAGCAGGTGAACGTTCGAGATGCCGGAGAGAATCTCTTCCGCCGGTTGCTTGACCTGCGGATTCAGGTGAACCGGGTAAACGAAATCGACGTCCGTGTAGTGCGCCGCCAGTTGACGGATCGCCTGACAGATATTCCGGATCCCTTCCCCGAAATTTTCCCTGCGATGCGCCGTCACGAGCACCATGCGGCGCCCGCCTGCAAGCGCCGGAAACGCGTCGTGCATCTGGCGCTGGAGTGCCTCATCGTGCTTGAGCCTGCGCGTAACCGTGAGCAACGCGTCGATGACGGTATTGCCCGTCACGATGATGTCCTCGTCGCGAACCCGTTCCGCGACGAGGTTCTCGCGCGACGCCTCGGTCGGCGCGAAATGAATGTCGGCGAGCTGGCCTGTCAGCTTGCGATTGCCCTCTTCGGGCCACGGCGAGTACATGTCGCCGCTACGCAGCCCCGCTTCGACGTGCCCCACCTTGATCTTCAGGTAGAACGCCGCCAGCGCGCTCGCGAACGTGGTTGTCGTATCGCCATGCACCAACATGTAGTCGGGCCGATACGATGCGAGAACGGGCGTGATCTCGTTCACGATGTCGCACGTGATCGACTGGAGCGTTTGCCCCGCCTTCATCAGATTCAGGTCGTAATCCGGCTTTATCTCGAAAAGTTCGAGTACCTGGTCCAGCATTTGCCGGTGTTGTGCAGTGACGCATACGCGACAATCCACACCCGACCTCCCCCTAAGCGCGTGTACCAGCGGCGCCATCTTGATCGCCTCCGGCCGCGTGCCAAACACGGTCAGAATTTTCATGATAATTATCGTTGCTATTATTTTTACGAGCCCCCGAAGGAGCAATCTGCCGGTGCGTTCGTGCCAACGAGCCGCCCGCGGCCCTCTCGGTGTCACATGACGCGCCCTCTACGCGTCATGTGACGTGCTGCAACCATCACCAGAAGATCAGCTTCGCGGCCACTGCGATTTGATAGAGGATCTGCGTAATCCCGCGCGTGATCTCGATACTCTTCGACCTCACCTTCGGTAACACCATCAGCTCATCGCCGGCCTCGACCTTCGCACCGCTGTCGGCCAGTTCGGCCTTGCCGTTTTGGTGAATCACGATGATCTTGCTGTTGTCGGCCTTCTGCGTGTATCCGCCGACGTGCGCGACATAGTCACTCGTCGTCATGCCCGATTGCCATTCGACCGCGTTCGGGAAGAGCACCTCTCCATGCACCATGACGACACTGGTTCTTTCGGGGATGTTGATGACGTCGCCATCCTCCAGAATCACGTTGCCCATCGTCTGCTCGTTGAGCACGACCTGCCCCTTGAACTCGGTCTTGCTCGCGAGCGCGGCAAACTTCGTGATGTTCTCGGCTTCCTTCGAGCGCAGATTGGCTTCCTCGCTCGTCGCGGACGGCGCGGACAACGCCGCCTCCTGAAGCTTCTGCAGTTCGACGCCCAGCATTTCCTTTTGCCGATCCGCCACCGACTTGCGGAACAACTGGGCCTCGTCCACGCGTGACAACGGATTTTTGCGAACCTGGCTCAGCACCTGCGCCATCGTGGAACCATACGGGAGCACCAACGCATGCTCTCCCGAATGGGCGCCCTCGACGCGAACCTGAATCGTGCCGGCGTAGCGATCCGACGTGACCGCGAGCTGATCGCCGTCGTTGAGTCTGACGTTCGAAGCGTTCGAAATCGGGTAATACTCGGTGGTCCGTTCGGTGCCCTGGCGACGCACGATGCTGACATGCGTGGCCCCCGGTTTCGGACGCGCAACCGCAAGCGCCTGCTGAAGCGTAATGACCGGCGTGGCGAACTCGAAGTCGTATGCGTTGTAGACCTCGCCTCGCACCGTGAAGACGTGTTCGCGCGGCCCAACGACGATCACGTCGCCATCGGCCAGCTGCAGCTGATCGATCTCGCCATTCAACAAGAAGTCGTACAGGTTGAAGCGCTTGCGCACCACCCCGCCGCGCTTGACCATCACGTCGACATAGCTGCCTCGGTCGACGTCGACGCCACCGGCTTTGTCGAGATAGGACAGGATGCTTTCCGACGCGATGCCGCCATACATGCCCGGCTGCTTGACATATCCAGTGACGAAAACCTTCACCGGCTGCGCGACGTCCAGGCTGGCATAAACGTTCACGTTTGCCTTGTAGACTTTGCGCACTTCATTCAGCACACGCCCGTTCAAGTCGGCATTTCGAACCCCGGCGACCGTCACCGGCCCGACATTCGGCACGAAGATATTTCCCTGCGGATCGACGGTCAGCTGGCCGTCGAATACGAAAGCACCCCACATCCGCAGCGTAACGGTGTCACCAATGCCGACCTGATAACCCGGATTGAAGCCGGTCCCCCGACTGTTGTGGAAGGTCCCGCCGAACAACTGCGAGCCGAACATGCTGTTCGGCGCCTGCGGAGCGACACTGACGTCGACCGGACTCGGAGCCATCCCTCCGGGTCCGCCTTGCTGACGCGACACCTTGCCGCCTTGAAGCATCATTGCCCCGGCCGCAACGTCGTTCGGGTTGTACCCGAAACCCGTCGAAGCGGCGCCGCGCTGTCCACCGTCAGCCGCGCCCCTGGACGACGTCGAGCCACTATCGCTGTCGGTTGCCGAGAGCCCGAACAGCGTATCGCTGAACCCGGCCCAACCCGCTGTGCTCGCGGCGCCCAGCATCAGGGCAATCAATGCCTTTCGGCCTGTTGATAGATTGATCATCTCAATATTTGCGTTCGTCGATGCCTGCTTGCATTCGCCACCCCGTCACGGCAACGACGCTGTACCAGCCATTCAAGTTCGTGCGAACTACCACCCCGATACGAAATCCCGGCGGCAGTCGTGTCCGTTACGTCCGGTGATCTTCGATGATCGCTTGCGCCAGCCTCACGACACCGAACAACAACAACAATCCGACAACGAGGGACATCATGATGTGAAGCCTGCGCGGGTACTCGGCCTCTTCCGGCAGGTTGGGCGTCACGATCACGGACAGGCTCTTTGCCTTGTGCCCCGATTCGATCCGAGCCTTCTCGAATGTCGACAGCGATACCTTGTACAGGTCGGTCGCAAACTGGAGGCGAGACTTGAGTTCCGTGTACTGCGCGGCCGTCCGGTTCATCTTGCCGTCGCCGGGCGCACTGAGCTTGGCTCGCTCGACGGCAATCTGCGCGACAAGGGCCGATAGCGCGTTGCGCTTCGCTACGACCGGCGGCGCGTCGTCGTTCATGTAGGTCTGCAGGTTGCGCAATTCCGCTTCGAGCTCCGCCTGCTTCGACTGCATTTCGACCACCATGCGTCCGCCCGCTTCGGCGCTCGCCGTCGGGTCCAGCATGCCGGTCTTGTTTTCAAATGCGATCACCGCATCACGTGCCGTCTTGACTTCGTCATACGAGCGGTCGATTTCCTCACGCGCAAACAGCATGTCGTTGCGCGAAATGCGATGCGACAACTCGTTCAGGAAAGCTTCGCTTTCGCTCAGCAACGTTCGATTGAACGTCTGCGCGAAGGCCGGCGACAAACCTTGCGTCCGAATCGTCAAAAGCCCCGTCTTGTCGTCCACATCGACGCTGACACGCCGCATGTAGTACTTCAGCGTTTCCTCTCGCGTGGCTTGCGGCGAAAGCCGGTTGAACAAGTCCAGCCCGACATGTCCGAACGCCTCCTTGAGCTTCAGCCGCGCATCCACTTTCGCCAGCATGTCCGGCGATTCGATGTACTGCTTGAGCACGACGGCGTCGTCCCGCGCCGATGCATCGGCCCCTCCCCCAAGCAGCGCCTGAATATTCAGCCCCGTGCCGACAGAACGTCCGGAGTCCTTGACCAGCACCTGCGATTCACTGACGTAGCGATCCCGGGAAACCAGCCCGAGATACAACCCACACACGACAAGCGGTACCGCGACAAGCGACACCTGCAGCCGATGCCCGCGCAGCTTCCCCAACCAATCAGACATTGTTCTCTTGCTTGTAAACTTCGATCGCCTCATTCACGTCGGGGTAGTACGTGACTTTCCCGTCGCCGATCAGCAACCCGACGTCGCAGACCCGACTTACTTCGTCGAGGCCGTGCGACACAAATATGAACTGGCTGACGGCGCGCCTGGCCATCATCAACGCCTCGCTTTTTTTTCTGAAGACGGCATCGCCGACTGCCGTCACCTCGTCAATCACGTAGTAGTCGAAGTCGAACGCCATCGACAGCCCGAAACCCAAGCGCGCGCGCATGCCGGTGGAGTAGCTGCGGATCGGCATGTCGAAGAACTTGCCGAGTTCGCAGAAATCCGCGACAAACCGCACCTTCTCCGCCAGCTCGCCCTTGCTCGCGTACAGGCGCGCGACGAACTTGACGTTCTCGCGCCCCGTCATGCTGCTTTGGAAGCCGTTCGCGAGACCGACCGGCCACGAAATGCGCCGGTTCGTCACGACCCGGCCGCGATCGGGCCGATCAATGCCGCCGATGATGCTGAGCAGCGTGCTCTTGCCGGCGCCATTACGCCCGATCAGACCAATACTTTTCCCCGATGGCACTTCGACATTGACGTCCTTGAACACGTAATGTCGACCCGACGGTGTCTTATACGATTTCGTGAGATTCTCGAGTCGAATCATGATCGCAGCAGGGAGGGTTCACGGGCCTTGTACAGGGCCATACCAGCGAACAGAACGACAAGCGCGCAAAACGCGGGGTATGCGAGACCGACGTTTTCAACCGCGTATGCCGGCACGATCGTATGCCGCAATAACTCGAGAATATGAACCAGAGGATTCCACAATACCCAGCTGCGGTATTCCGCCGGAATGGTCGTCAGCGGATACATCACCGCACTGGTGAAATAAAGGGGCCGCATGAACAACGGGATGACCTTCTCGCTGACCGGAAATTCATGACCGATAACCATGAAAATGATCCCGATACCCAGCCCGAGAAGCACCAGTATCGCCCAAATTCCGGCGAGTTCCGGGATATCACCCAATTGGACCGGCTGCCCTCCGAGGCCGAGAATAACCAGCAATACAACCAGGACCACCGCGCTGATAATACATTCGAGACCCGCACGTGCAATCAGTGTATCCAGCGGATGCACCGGACGATAGCTCAGCAGTCCGAGATTTGCCTCTAGCGCGTTCAACGATCGCAGCGCAATGTTGATGAACATGAAGTACGGTACCAGACCGCAGATCAGAAATACAGGAAACGAAATACCGGGCATCGTATGTTTCGCAATCAACCCCAGGATTGCGAACAATACGAGCATGTGAACGACAGGCTCGAGAAATACCCACAGGTACCCAAGCCTGTGCTTGCCGAACCGGGTCTTCAGTTCGCGCAAAAACAATGCATAAACGACTCTTCGCTGAATAGCAAATGCTTCGCCCAGCCTGGAATCCCCGTTTGGCGGTTCTGCCATACCCAACCCCGGTCCCACTTTTATCGTTTGCGCCCCGTGCGTGGTGAAACTTTTGCCCCACGCTCCTGAATTTTAAATCACCTCAAACTACCGAGGCGCCGCATTGTACCAGCTTACAAGCAAGAAAACTTCCTTACTTTTAAATGTGTTAACGCTTCTATACATACTTTCGATTTTCGCAACACAGCTGCTTGCGGCAGTAAAAAATGCCAATCCTTTGTTGCGCAATGCAGACCTACGAATTATCACCGCAGCACGTTGTAAAATCCGGTAATAATCAGACTATATACAGCCTGAAACTGCCACATTCACCCCACTGCGGAGCCCCCATGCCGAACCTAGAAACCGCCCAGCAATTCCTGATGACCCGCGGCCTCGACCTCGGCCTGAATCTCCTCGCCGCGGTCGTCTTATGGTTCATCGGCCGCTGGGCGATCCGCATCGGCACCCGCCTGCTCGGCAAGGTCGTGCGCCGCAGCGGCAAGGTCGACCCGACGCTCACCGACTACCTGACCTCGGTGGTCGGCGTGCTGCTGACGATCCTGCTGATCCTCGCGATCCTGCAGATCTTCGGCGTTCAGACCACGTCGTTCGCCGCACTGCTCGCCGGCCTGGGCCTCGCAATCGGCACCGCCTGGGGCGGCCTGCTCGCCCATTTCGCCGCCGGCGTGTTCATGCAGGTGCTGCGTCCGTTCAAGATCGGCGACGTGATCAGCGCGGGCGGCGTCACGGGCACGGTGAAGGAGCTCGGCCTGTTCGGCACGACGATCATCACCGCCGACAACATCGTGACGATCGTCGGCAACAACAAGATCTTCTCGGACAACATCGCGAACTACAGCGCGACGCCGCATCGCCGCGTCGACCTGACCGCGAAGATCGCGAACGGCGTCGATGCCGTCGACGCGATCAACCGCCTGAAGACGCAGATCCAGGTGATCCCGAATGTGCTGAAGGTGCCCGCGCCGGACGTCGGCGTGCTGCAGTTCACGCCGGAAGGCCCGCTGCTGTTCGTGCGCCCGTCGACGCAGCCGGAGAACTACTGGCAGGTGTACTGCGATACCAATCGCGTGATCCTCGAGACGTTCCGCGACGCGCAATACCCAACGCCCGAAACGCCGCTCTCGCATCGCAATACCTGAACCGCACGGACGAAAAAAAAGCGTGGCAACCGCCACGCTTTTTACTGCGCCGAAGAGAAACGTGCCGGCTCAGTGCCCGCCCGTCTTCCGCGCATCGCCCGAGTGCCGCCCGCGCACCAGCTTCCACAACGCGCCAAGCGCGATCGGCACGATCGCCGCTCCGATCCCCACCAGCACGATCACGTTCAGATACTGGCGGATGAACGGGATATTGCCGAAGAAGTAACCGAGCAGCACCAGCAGCAGCACCCAGACCAGCGCGCCGATCACGTTGAACAACTGGAAGCGTGCGAAGCTCATCGACGACGCCCCGGCAACGAACGGCGCGAACGTGCGCACGACCGGGATGAAACGCGCGAGCACGATCGTCTTGCCGCCGTGCTTGTCGTAGAACGCGTGGGTCTTCTGCAGCGCCGCGCGGTCGAGGAAGCGCTCGAGCACCGGGATATGAGTATTGAACACCTTCGGCCCGACCCAGCGGCCGATCACATAGTTCAAGGTATTGCCGGTAATCGCCGCGATTAGCAGCAGCACGATCAGCACGACGACGTTCATGTCGCCCGTCGCCCCGAACGCGCCGCCGATGAACAGCAGCGAATCGCCGGGCAGGAACGGCAACACGACGAGCCCCGTCTCGCAGAACACGATCAGGAACAACACCAGATACACCCATGCGCCGTACTGCCGGATGAAGTCGCCGAGGAACGCGTCGATATGCAGGACCAGGTTGATGAAATGAAGCAGCGTATCCAAATGCGATTCCTCGATGGCGAAAAGGCCGCAGCGGCCGGAAAAAGCGGAAGCGCCCGCCAGACAAGGCGGCGCGCGGAACGGAGCCATCATACCGAAACTACCTTAAGGCTCCGTGAAAAAACGTAACTACCCGCGGCCCCGGCATGCATCCGCCGCCTCGCTATAATTCGGCCATGTCCGATATCACCGAAACGGCCGCGGGCGCCGCGCCCGCCCCCGCTGCGCGCCCGCTGCGCGCGATCCAGCCCCTGCCCGACCAGCTGATCAGCCAGATCGCCGCCGGCGAGGTCGTCGAACGCCCGGCGTCGGTCGTCAAGGAGCTGCTCGAGAACGCGATGGACGCCGGCGCGACGACGCTGCGCATCGTGCTCGAGGAAGGCGGCGTCAAGCGCATCTCGATCACCGACGACGGCTGCGGGATTCCGCCCGGCGAACTGCCGCTCGCGCTGATGCGCCACGCGACGAGCAAGATCCGCTCGCTCGAGGAGCTCGAGGCGGTCGCGACGCTGGGTTTTCGCGGCGAAGCGCTCGCGTCGATCGCGTCGGTCGCCGAGATGTCGATCACGAGCCGCACGGCCGACGTCGCCCATGCGACGAAGATCGACGCGACCACGGGCGCGCTGTCGCCGGCCGCCGGTGCGGTCGGCACGACGATCGAGGTGCGCGAGCTGTACTTCAACACGCCCGCGCGCCGCAAGTTCCTGAAAAGCGAGCAGACCGAGTTCGGCCACTGCCTCGAAATGATCCGCCGCGCGGCGCTCGCGCGGCCGGACGTCGCGATCTCGGTGCTGCACAACGGCAAGGCCGTCGAGCACTGGAACGCGACCGAACCCGCGCAACGCGTCGCGAAGATCCTCGGCGACGGCTTCGCCACCGCGCACCTGCCGCTCGACGAGCAGGCCGGGCCGCTCGCCGTCTACGGCTGCGCGGGCCTGCCGACCGCGAGCCGCGGCCGCGCCGACCAGCAATACTTCTTCGTCAACGGCCGCTTCGTGCGCGACAAGTTGCTCACGCACGCGGTGCGCGCGGCGTACGAGGACGTCCTCCACGGCGACCGCTACCCGTCGTACGTGCTGTTCCTCGACCTGCCGCCCGAAGCAGTCGACGTGAACGTGCACCCGTCGAAGATCGAAGTGCGGTTCCGCGATTCGCGTTCGATCCACCAGTACGTCTTCCACGCGGTCCAGCGCGCACTCGCCCGCCATGCGGGCGCATCGCCGGAAACCACAGCGGGCGGCCACGCCGCGCAACTCTCACCGACGCCGGGCGGCCCCGCGTCGTTCCTGAATACGCCGCTCGGCCTGGGCGCGGCCACCGGCACGGGCGGCAGCGGCTTCTCGTCGCCGTCGTCATCCTCATCGTCGGCCGGCAACACGTGGATGCGCCAGGCGCGCATGACGCAGGGCACGCTGCCGGTCGCGCAGCCGCTCGCGCTCTACGACGCGCTGTTCGGCCGCAAGGACACGGGCGCCGGCACGCCGGACGGCACGACCGTCATCGCGCACGATTCGGCGAGCGCGCCAACCACGCCGCCGGGCTTCGTCGCGTCGCCGCTCGCGGCCACCGCGCACGACGAGCAGCCGCTTGGCTTCGCGCTCGGCCAGATCCACGGCATCTACGTGCTCGCGCAGAATGCGCACGGCCTCGTGATCGTCGACATGCATGCGGCGCACGAGCGGATCCTGTACGAACAGTTCAAGAACGCGCTCGCCGACCGCACGGTCGCCGTGCAGTCGCTGCTGCTGCCGATATCGATGACGGCGACGCCGGTCGAGATCGGCACGGTCGAGGAAGAGCGCGACACGCTCGAATCGCTCGGCTTCGACCTCGCGGTGCTGTCGCCGACGACGCTCGCAATCCGCGCGGTGCCCGCGCTGCTGAAGGATGCGGACCTGCAGTCGCTCGCGCGCGCGGTGCTCGCCGATCTGCACGCGTTCGGCGGCTCGCGCGTGCTCACCGAGCGCCAGCACGAGCTGCTCGGCACGCTCGCATGCCACCACGCGGTGCGCGCGAACCGGCGCCTGACGCTCGATGAGATGAACGCGCTGCTGCGTCAGATGGAGGCAACCGAACGCGCGGACCAGTGCAATCACGGCCGGCCGACGTGGTATCAGCTCACGCTGAACGATCTCGACCGCCTTTTCATGCGCGGGCAATGAGCGCTTCACCGCAGTCCCGTCCGACGACGATCGCCTGCCTGCTCGGCCCAACCGCGTCGGGCAAGACGGCCGCCGCGCTGGCGCTCGCCGCGCGCCGCCCGATCGAGATCGTCAGCGTCGATTCGGCGCTCGTCTACCGCGACATGGATATCGGCACCGCGAAGCCGACACGCGGCGAACGCGCGAGCGTGCCGCACCATCTGATCGACATCATCGACCCGGCCGATGCGTATTCGGCGGCCGAATTCCGTGCGGACGCGCTGCGCCTGATCGGCGAGATCGCCGCGCGCGGCCGCACGCCGCTGCTCGCGGGCGGCACGATGCTGTACTACAAGGCGCTGACGCAGGGCCTCAACGACCTGCCGACCGCCGATCCGGCCGTACGCGCGGAGCTCGACGCCGACGCCGCGCGCGACGGCTGGCCCGCGCTGCATGCGCGGCTCGCGCAG